>NZ_BPLI01000058.1:0-46822 GCF_019656175.1 Bacillus sp. BML-BC051 | reverse complement strand
AAACATGCTCTTTTATTAAAAATATATATAAGTAAACCAAAAAGAAGAAGCCCCACTATCTTATTATATGTTTTGTCATTCCAACAGAAAATGCCTCAAATCCTATAGATTCATAATAAGCTTGCAATTTTTCCACACACATAAGTTGGGGAATAACCTTGTTTTGTTCACAGTGCCGGATTAATCGCTTTACTATTTCTTTTCCGATACCTATGGACTGATACTCTGGCAATACACAAACACCACAAATAACACCCGTAATTACACCATCTGATATAATACGCCCCATCCCTACTAATTTCTTATCATCAAAAGCATACATTGCATACCAACTTTGTTTACACATTTGTTCTAACTCGTTAACCGTTAATTGTAGCGAATTCCATCCTAAAGATTCATATAACGCTAATAATCCATTGAAATCTGTCGGGTGTTCCATTGTGTAATTTATACTATTATTCATGTGAATACTCCTTATTTTCTCGTTTGTACTTCATAAAATTAGCCTTAATATGAAATTAACTTAAACAAACTTCCATAAGAACAATATAATTCCTTCTTATCATAAAATAAAAAGAAGTTAACTTCACCTCAGTTAACTTCTTTTATATAAATCTATCATTATATTATTAACCAAAAATCATACAACTACAGACGATCAGGACAAACAAAACTAATAAACTGTTTGAGAAATAACCCATAGAATACTACCCCTTTATTTCATTATGTAAAAGATTTTAACATAAAATTATTTACAACATAATAACTAAAAAAGACATTGCATGCATTACTTATTTGTATTTAGTAATATTTCCTTTCCGGTCATAATCTCCTCTCCTATTTCAATTCATATAATTTTTTTAAAGAAATATAGTAAACATTAATTTACTATAATAGATTAAATTATTTGATTTACCATTAAAATAGTAATAAAATAATTACTAAATACATAAAGGAAGCGAAAATGATGACCCAAAACGAATTATTAAACGAATACATGAATTTGTTATTAAATATGTCAGGTACTTTCAAATTATTATCGGAAAAATCATCTGAATTTACACATATAGAGCAACACGTAGTCGAATACATCGCACAACAAAAGATGCCTGTAAATTTAAAAATGATTGCCAGTTATTTAAACATTCCTAAACAACAATTAAGCGTAACAGTTCGTAATTTAGAAGTAAACGGATACATTATAAAAAAACAAGATACGGTAGACAAAAGAGCTGTACTCATCTCTCTGACAGAAAAAGCTGAAAAGGTACATTATGAGAGATGGAAACAAATATATAATAATTTCACTCATAATCTTGAGAAACTAAGTGAAGAAGATCAACGTGATTTAACTTACGGATTGTATAAAACAAATAAAATGCTCTCAAAAATGTTAAATAACAATTAAAAATACAAATAATTTTATATTACACGGAGGATATTTCATGGTTAAAGAAATAGATATACATTCAGTACAAGGGACGATGCTTATTCCACTATGGGGACGTGCGTATGGCAGTGAGAACAATAAAGATATTTTAGATGATACAGAGGCTATTTATATTATTAAAGCATGTGATTTTGACTTCTCAACAATAGCAAATACATTTGGTGAATACGGATGTATCACATACATTACTCGCGCACGAAAAATTGATGATACGATAAAAAAATTCATTATAAAACATCCAAATGCTACTATTGTAAATATCGGTTCTGGACTAGACACTACTTTTTCTAGAATTGATAACGGTACGATACATTGGTATAATCTTGATTTGCCCGATGCTATTTCATTTCGAAAAACATTAATTGTAGATACACCAAGAAACATGAGCATCGCTAAATCATTTTTTAATACTTCTTGGTTTGACGATATAAAATATAATCCAGACGATGGTATTCTTTTTATATCAGCTGGCGTGTTTTATTACTTTAAAGAAGAGGATTTGAAGAAAATCATAGTCGCTATGTCAAAACGTTTCCCTGGAGGCGAATTATACTTTGACGCTGAATCAAAATTCGCACTGAATCTTTCAAATGCTACTGTAAAGAAATCCGGTAATAACGGCGCAATGATGCATTTTTATGTAAACAATCCAAAATCAATAGAAAAATGGTCTTCTACTATAAAAGTATTAAGCTGCTCTCCTTTCTTTAAAGATATACCTACAAATAAAGATTGGGATGGTAGTACGCGCATTATGATGCGAATTGTAAACTTAATAAAGATGTTAAAATTTGTTCATGTGCGATTCAATAGAAAATAAAAAAGAAGACCTTAAGTTTACAAGGTCTTCTTCTTTTCTTATTTTTCAACAGCTTTAGTTACTGACTTATAATTGTATTGTATAGATGTAAATTCTTCACAAAAATATATTCACTACTTCTTATCCTCATTTATAAGAATAGTTTTCTTACTCGAAAATAGATTTTTAAAAATTCCTACCCCTACAATTAATAGACCGATCCCAACTAATTTATTTATTTGCAATGGAATGCTCTCCATTCCAAATAATCCGAATGTATCAATACATAACGCAACAACTAATTGAGTAATAAGGCTAATTAACACCGTATACGCTGGACCTAAACTCTTTATTGCACCCATTATACAAATAATTAACCCGATGCCAAACAATCCACTTACATAAAACAAATAATTTGTAGTATACACTTTAATGCTAATACTGTTTTCTGTAATGATATAAAATAGAATAGAACTTATGAGACCTATTCCAAGAACACATGCTGTTGTTAACCACTGTCCTACACTTTCATTTACCTTTGCATTAAAAACAGATTGTAAGCTAATTAATACGCCAGCTATTATAGCTAAACTAAATCCAATCATATTCCCTCTCCCCTATTCATTGCTCATATATATTATTTTTAGCAACTTCCTTCATTCTAAAAAAATCTTTAATTACAATAACTCCATTGTTCTTTTCAATTAATTTTTCTTTATAAAATTTTTGTAACACCCGAATTACGTGCCGATAACTTACTCCTATAAAATCCGCAATACTTGATACCGAAGTTGCATCCAAATCTTCTTTATACATATTCCCGTTACTGTCAGTGGAAATAGAAAGTAAATAACTAGCTACACGTACTTCTACTGGATAAAGTAAATTAAGTGCTGTAAAACGAGTTGATATTTTTAATGTGTTTGCAATGTTTTCAAGCAAGAAGTTCATTAATATAGGATCCTGTAATAACTTGTTCCTAATAATTGTATGAGAAATGGAGATTGCTACAACATCTGAACATGCTTCAACGACATTATGTGCTTTGCTATTTTGTATGAATTCAATATCACCAACAACCGCCAATGGATTGATAAAGCGCAGGATTAGTTTCTTTCCTTCTGGTGTAATCGTGTAAACTTTTACTTTACCTTTAACAACAAAATATAAACGATCCATTTCGTCATCTATATTGCAAATAAGCTCGCCTTTTTCAAAATGATTTAATTGAAAATAAGCTGTACCTATTTCTGAAAAAGCCTCGAGCGTTTTATTGGTTTTCAAATAATGAATAATTAAATCTGATCTGTTCTCCACATTCATTTCCTCCTTCCATTTACATATTAAATACAACAATCCCTATAATTATTACTATGGTTCCCACAATATGATATCTCTCCATCTGTATCTTTTTTATTTGAAATAATCCCTTCATTTCAATAAGAGTTGCTGTTAATAATTGAGCAACCATAAGTGTTCCAGCTGTTAATGTAACTCCCATTGAATGTATCGCTACTGTTTCTGCACAAATAATTAACCCGCCAAGTGCACCAGCTACTAAATATATTTTTTTCATATCCTTCAAATCCGCTATTTTCTCTTCTTTCTTTAACAAAAATATTGTTGTTGCAATAAGGAATCCAATGAAATGCGTAATAATACTCGTCGACCATATACCGATATGTGAACTAAGTTTCGCATTAAATGTGCCTTGTAGTGTAATAAATACGCCAGCTAAAACAGCAAATATAATACCTTTCAAAGAATCATCTCCTAACCTTCTATTTCTGACTTAATTAAACGCTATATTCCTATAAAGGCAAAAGGACAAATGTCACATCAGTATGAAAATAACTGCGAATGAACAAAAAAACACACATCAAAATAATTGAAGTGTGTTTTTTTGTTCATTAATATATGTAATTTTAATAATAATAACTACGCTACATTAACAGGTTTATTCTTCATAACAAACTTTCCAAATATGAAACGCACAAGCGGCCCCATAATTATTAATTGTAATGGATACGCCATAATGAAATTTTTAATAAAAATTGAAAAATACATCGAAATAAACGAGTCTCCTTGTAGTCCACCATGTAAATACATCATAGCCATTCCGTAAAAAGACATAAAGAAAACCATTCCCATTACCATAGCTGTCGCCATCGCAATAATAATATTTGCTTTTTTGGATTTATCAAACGGTAACGCGAGGACAAGTTTTTTCGCACAAGGTCCAACGATACATATTTCAATTAATAGTGCAATAATGAATCCAATTAGTAGTTCTAATGCGATCTCCTTAATATGAATTGGTCCCCCTGTTCCGTTCATGAATAAATTATAAAACGTCATTACAATAACCATCCCAAGGCACATCATCATACCAAACTGGAGGTTTTCCTTTCTTGTTGTTGGCAATGTCTATCATCCTTTCTGTTTAAGTCTTTGTCATTATATCGATTATGGAAACCTCTTCGTAAGTGAACATTTTGTGAACATTTTTAAAGCGTTATCATATATTTACTATACTTTCTACTCATATTCTCACTTTTATTTATAAAGGTTTTATATATTTCAATGTTGAATTACTAAATTTAACATTGAATTACATTACTACTAGGAGGATAAACATGTATGAACAAGAATTTTATGCATATCACATCGTAACAAGGAAAAAAATGAAGATAGGACAAAACATTCATTTTGATAAAAATCAAATGAATACCCTATTTCATTTCTTTTTTGAAAGAGAACATATAAATTCTAACGGTGAAGATACTATGCAAATTTTAAAAGAACATTATACAAATAAAGAACTACATATAAAGAATGAAGATGCTAAAGTAGTTTTGAATTATATGGATCAAACAATTAGAGCTGTTAGAGAAACGATTGTAGAAATGGTAAGACTACAAGAATTCCCTGAATACCCTTCCAGGTTATCTTGTTTATATGCTGCAAAGAGCTATGAAAATGCTTTAAAATGGAAAACATTATTTGATTCTTACAATCGAGAAGTGTTACAGATTGTTAAAATACGAGTGATTGGACATTGTTTTGAAGGTGACGGTAACCTTTTACCGAAAGAAGACGGTATTCCTTTCTCCAAAAAAATTGAACAAGCTAGAGAGTATTGGAAAGGAAACGTTAGTAATGAACTTCCTGAGTTACTGATTAATGGGAAAATTGAAGTGGTGGAAATTATTGATGATTTTTCCGCAATTCATATTTAATTCCTTACTAAATTATATAGGATGGAGATTACAATGATGCAAAAAGTGTACTTCAATCATGATGGTGGTGTAGATGATTTAATTTCACTATTTTTATTACTCCAGATGGATAATGTCAAGCTTACAGGTGTTTCCGTTATCCCTGCAGATTGCTATTTAGAACCAGCAATGTCTGCAAGTCGCAAAATTATTGATCGCTTCGGCAATGGAAATATTGAAGTAGCTGCATCAAATTCCCGTGCGAAAAATCCATTTCCAAAAGACTGGCGGATGCATGCATTTTATGTAGATGCTTTACCAATTTTAAATGAGTCTGGAAAAGTTGTAACACCTATAGCGGCAAAACCTGCACATCACCACTTAATTGAAACCCTACTACAAACTGAAGAGAAGACAACTTTATTATTTACAGGTCCGCTTACCGATTTAGCCCGTGCACTATATGAAGCACCTGTAATCGAAGAAAAAATTGAGCGCCTTGTTTGGATGGGAGGAACATTTCGTACTGCCGGCAATGTTCATGAACCCGAACATGATGGAACAGCTGAGTGGAATTCGTTTTGGGACCCTGAAGCAGTAGCTCGTGTTTGGGAATCAAAAATTAAAATTGACTTAGTGACACTAGAAAGTACAAACCAAGTCCCATTAACTATAGACATACGTGAACGTTGGGCAAAAGAGAGAAAATATATTGGTATTGATTTCCTTGGTCAATGCTATGCAATGGTCCCTCCTCTCGTTCACTTCTCAACGAACTCTACTTACTATTTGTGGGATGTATTAACTGCTGCGTTTGTAGGAAAACCTGATCTTGCAAAATTACAAACAATTAATAGTAGTGTTCATACAAATGGACCTAGCCAGGGGCGTACAGTGGAATTTGATGGTGGGCGACCTGTAAACGTAGTATATGATGTACACCACAATGGATTTTTTAACTATATAACTGAATTAGCCAAGAAAGCTTCTACTTAAACCAGTATCTATACGAAAAATCAATAGAGTGACATCGCTTCAGACTATGAACCCTGATATTTAGAATGTGGTTGAAACTACATATTTAACTATTGAAAAGAGTATTGAATTATATTTCAATACTCTTTTTGTCCAATTTGATTAATGTAGTGTCTTACAGATTATTCATTTCATAACCATTTACAAAAAACGTTATTGTTTCTATTTCATCTTCATTTAATTCTCTATTTACGTTTTGTTTATATGCTTCCTTTATGCTCTCTTCAACGCCTTTATGAATTTCTGTATAAGTTCCCACTGTTTTTAATAAATGCATTTCTTGTAAAAACTCAGCCCGGCTTATAGCTGTCCCATGAGAAAGAATATAAGTTTCAGCATCAAATGCCTCCAACTCTTCTATTAATTTAAACGTTCGTTTCGTCGAATAGTTCCACTTTGAAGAAAAGATATTTGCATATATACAGTCTCCTAAAAATAATATCTTTTCTTCTTTCACGTAAATAACAACTGAATCATGTGCATGATCTCCGCCGACATGTTTTAACACGCATGTCACTTCACCAAGGTCTAATTCAATTTGATCCTGGAACGTTAAGGTTGGAGGAATAATTTTAATATTTCTCTCTTTTTCTTCAAACTCTTTCTTGATGCAATCCGCACAAAATGCAATTTCAGTACCCTCTTTTACGCGTGAGTCCAACGCTTCATCTGTCCATTCATAAGATACTAGTGATTGCATTTCTTTTTTCGTTTCAGCATGCGCAATAGTTAATGCATCTTGTAGTACAGGCAATCCAAAAATATGATCCCAGTGCCAATGCGTTAATGCTACGAAATCCGGACTTGGTACATTCTGTTCTTGTAGCATTTCTAGAAATAATTGTGCATGTTCTTCTGAATTCCCTGCATCAATCATTACAGTTTTTTCTTGTCCAACGACCATTCCTAATATAGGTCTATCTGTTTCAGAAACAGGTGTCATATACCAAAATGAGTTTCCTATTTTTTTAATTTGTTGCATAATTAGTTCCTCCATTTACTACTATTCTTTTCAATTATTATCTGTAAAACCTTCATCCAGCACATAGCATGAAATGACACTATTTTTTCTTCCGGCAAACTACTACCATAAAATAGCAGTCTTCCCCTAACTCATTTCCTTCCCAATCATTATATATATGTAATAATTCAAAACCATTCGCTGCTAATAATCTTTCTAACTCCTGCGGATATGTATAGCGCAGATCAATCGTTGTTTTCAGTTCCTCAACTTGCCCATCATCCTCATAAAATCTTCTTGTTGTTATGTAGTGCTGTATTTGCTGAATTGAATCGTATGTCATTTCAGTATATAAATTACATTTTCTTCCCATTTCATCACTAATAGTTGTCCAATATTCTTCTGTAGATGGTTGTATTAATTCTTCTTTTGAAGGAAAACGTGTATCGAATATAAATATACCATTATCAGCTAACACATGATGAATAGATGTTAATAAATTATTTTGATCAGTATTCGTAAGAAAATGCTGAAATCCGTGGCCAACCATAAAAGCTAACAGAATCGTTTCTTCAATCTTTAATTGTAAGCAGTCTTGTTGTAGCCATTTTACTTTTTTACACTCCGTAGATTTTCTCTTCGCCTCAGCAAGCATACCTTCATGTATATCTACACCAATCATTTGATATCCGTTTTCTATAAATGGAATTGTAATCCTTCCTGTTCCGCAGGCGATATCTAGTATCCATTCATTTTGTATATTTAGTTTTTTTGCCCATGATAGTAAAAACGGAAAATCTGACAAACTTTTATTTTCCACATCATATCGTTTTGGATTTTCATATTCAGATAGACTCCACTTTGTTTGCAAACATATTCCCCATTTCATATTTCCACTTAAGTTTAATATATAAATTATAACGAATTATTAGTTTTTTCTCTATAATCAAACACAATTACTTGGACTAATCTAACTTTCCTTTTCGTAAGCTAAAAATAAGTGGAAGAATCGGAGTGTGATACGATGGAACGATTATGGATTCCTATGATAGTTACATTTTTTTCATTCGGTGGATTACTATTAGGCGGTGCTGTCGGCATTGCTACGCGCCAGCTAATTGAGGAAAAAATGCATCGTTTATATGCATTATGTGGCGGAATTTTGCTTGGGCTTTTATCCCTTGAAATTATTCCTGAAACATTTGCAAGCTATGAAATAATCGGCCCTATACTCGGTATAGCTATCGGTATTTTAGTTATGAGCTTATTAGATAACTATTGTCATCATCCAATGATACATAAAAAAGATCAACAAGCATGGCAAACTTTCCTTTTTCTTTCTCTTGCTATATTTATTCATAATTTGCCGAGTGGCTTTGCATTAGGTACAGCATTTATAAATCATAATGATTCTGCCATTCCTTTCTTACTTGCGATTGTAATTCACCATATTCCTGAAGGATTAGCTTTAATTATCCCCTTCCTCTTTACAAAACATAAATATATTTCCTTTTTATTAACAACTTTATTACTTTCCCTTATTCTCGGTACCGGTACTGTTTTTGGCATTTTGATGGAAGGAAAAGCCCTACATTTACAAGGACTCATTATGGGGAGCGCTATCGGTTCCCTTGGCTATGTCACAATTCATGAAATGCTTTGGAAGGCAAAGAAACAGCTCTCTTTCCTTTCATTTCTTACGTGGGCTACTAGTGGATTTTTACTTATAACAGTATTTACACTATTTACTGGTCACCATTAAAACTAATATATTTTATCATTTGTATATTTTTCCTTTTTCTCCAAAACATAATAGTAACTACCTATTATAAGGAGGAAAAAATTATGTTTGAGAAAACAGCCGGTGAAGCACTAGTTGACCTATTAATTGACTGGGGAGTAGAACACATATACGGAATGCCTGGAGATTCTATCAACTCTATCATTGAAGCTTTAAGAAAAAAACAAGATAAAATCAAATTTATTCAAGTTCGCCATGAAGAAGCTGGCGCACTAGCTGCTGCTGCCTATGCTAAGTTAACAGGAAAACTCGGCGTTTGTATGGCAATCGCAGGGCCAGGTGCTATTCATTTATTAAATGGTTTGTATGATGCAAAACTCGATAAAGCCCCTGTTCTAGCAATTTCAGGTCAAGTAGAAACCGATTTACTCGGGACGGATTTTTTCCAAGAAGTAAACTTAGAAAGATTATTCGATGATGTTGCGGTTTATAACCAGCGCATTATGTCAGCAGAACAGCTACCAGCTGTCGTGAATCAAGCGATTCGAATGGCTTATACGAAAAAAGGGGTATCCGTTCTTACAATTCCAGATGATGTTCCGAAATTCGAAGTAAAAAGTGGTGCTCGTGTTACAAATACTTCTTTTACATTACCTGAATTATTTCCGCAAGAAGAAGATTTACATGCTGCCAAACTCGCAATAAATGAAGCAAAAAAGCCTGTTATTTTAGCTGGAAAAGGTGCGAAACATGCGAGAGAATCTTTACTTACATTCGCGGAACACATTGGTGCTCCAATCGTACTTACATTACCAGCTAAAGGGATTATCCCTGATGAACATCCACTTTGCATCGGTGGATTAGGATTAATTGGAACGAAACCTTCTTATGATGCAATGAAACATGCAGATACTTTAATTATGATTGGTACTTCTTATCCGTTCACTGGTTTCTTACCCGAAAAAGCAAAAACAATCCATATCGATACTGATCCTGCCCAAATCGGAAAACGTTACGTAACAGATATTGGCTTAGCTGGTGATGCTGATAAAACATTAAAATGGTTAATTGAAAATGTAGAAAAACACGAGGACCATTCCTTCTTAGAGCATCATCAAGAAATGATGAAAAAGTGGGAGGAAAAATTACACGATCAAGAAGACGATACTTCTACTCCAATTAAGCCACAACGTGTTTTGCATGCACTGCAACAAGTAGCTCATGATGATGCAATATTATCAGTCGATGTCGGAAATGTAACCGTTTGGACAGCAAGGCACTTCCGTATGACAAATCAGCAATTTATTATTTCTAGCTGGCTCGCAACTCTTGGCTGCGGTTTACCTGGTGCCCTTGCTGGAAAAATTGCTTTCCCGGATAAACAAGTATTTGCTGTTTGTGGTGATGGTGGTTTCGGAATGACAATGAACGATTTCGTAACAGCTGTTAAATATAAACTGCCAATCGTTGTCATCGTTTTAAATAATAATAAGATCGCCATGATTAAATTCGAACAAGAAGTTATGGGGAATATCGAATTTGGTACAGACTTAACAAACCCTGATTTTGCAAAATACGCAGAGGCGTGCGGAGGTATTGGATACCGTGTTGAGAATGTAGATGAACTACTTCCTGCTTTCGAAAGTGCGGTAAAGCAAAATAGACCGTGTATTATTGATATAGTTGTTGATGCTAACGAAGCACCAATGCCAGCAAAAATCACATTTGGTCAAGCAGCTGGTTATACGAAGCATATGATAAAAGAATTATTTGAAGAAGGTAAGATTGATTTACCACCACTTTAAACGAAAAGACGAGGATAGATAAAGCAGAAAGTATTATGCATTATCTATCCTTTTTTGTACATGTACTAAAACACATTTTTAGGCCTTATTGAACTAAAGCATTCGTTAATTCAATAAGCTTTATAGAAATGCTGCCCTTTAGTTCAATGAGAAAAAACGGCCTTAGTTGCAGCCATTGCCTCTCCTTTTGTGCGTGGTGGGTGGTACTTCCATTTTACCAATGGATGGTTTCTTTTTGTTTTTCTTGACATAAAAAGGGGCAAAGTCCCTCAGCCAATTTTCCATGGCTTTTGGGACGGCCCCTCTAACCCTTTAACTGAAAGAAAACCTGTTCAAAATTGCCTCAGTACTAAGTATGACAGTGTTAAGCTCATTCCCTCGGCTATCTTTTCCCCTTCTGAAATAGAGACTGCGTAAAAAATTTTTGCTGTTCACGCGAGCAATCACCTGACTGCGACTTCTCGGCAAATTGCAGCATTGCGCTAAGCCGCTAATCCAATCAGCGATTTCTTGATGTGGAAGTAACTCTTTGTCAATCATCGTATCCACGATGTTTACCAACCGCTCATCATCCTCATCGCTAAAAATGTGTCTACCATTATGAAGCATGCCAGAAATAGCGACAAGAACCTCACGCAGCATTGCGACGCTGCTCTCCTCGCACTGCACCAGCTCGACAAAAACATCCGCACCATGAGACGCGCTGTGAGCCCAGCCTCCTACTGAAATGTAACCTCGCAGATCCTTCTCCTCTTTATAATAACGGAGCATCGCATGTATTAATTGCTCAATTTCCGCTTGATTAAAAAATGGATTCTGTCTGTGACGTTGCACAATCAAAGCGATAGGTAAAGCAGAGAACGTCCTTGTAAAAACTGACTGATCATCCTCGCTACCAATACTATAGAACAAATGGTTCTCATCAGTCAGAACAGTTAAGAGGCTTCGTAACTCCTCTTCACTGAATCTATTCTCTTCTCTAATCCACATATAAAACATCGAATAAATCAGGTTATCCCGTAATTCTGGCTGAGGATCGCCAATATATTGAAGTAACAAAGGTAAGAAGTCTTGATGCTGCTCACCTTCGAGTAACTGATACTCATCCTTCTCAATTCTTTGCAAATCCAGCATCAATTTAGTCCTTGTATCGTTCATTTCCCCATCTCCTTCAACATTAACATAATCTCCTCTATAACAACTTCTGGCTCATCATGATGAATATAATGTCCACTTCGACTAGCAATCCGGTACTTGCTTGACGTTGATAGCCATTGGAATTCTGCTTGGAGTCTTTGCTCAATTTCCAATATTTCTTGAGATGGCCATCCCTCTTCAACATTGTCAGGTAAACCTCTTGTAATAATTACAAGAGGGAGGTTACTTTGCTTTGAATGATCAACGATTTGCTTATAACTTTGTATTTTATCAATCTTCTCACTATTCAACATAGGATTCTCGTAATATTCCCTATTTCTTGCAAGCAGATTTTCGGGTAGAACCTTTTCATAGGCAAGTTCTTTATATTCCGGTGCAGCGTCAACCAAAATCATACCGCAGATGTTCAGTGGATAAAGGCTGGCATATAATCTAGCGACCAAACCACCAAAAGAATGTCCCACCAATATATAGGGCTTCTCCACTTCAAGCGCTAGCAACAATTCGTTGAGCTCCTCGACTAGATCATAGCAAGTCGTCGGGACGGATGCGACTTGCCCCCTGCCAATAACCGACCTGTTATAGGAAAAGGTTGATGTTTTTTGCGATATTCGGTCTTGGACTTTATTCCATGTTTCATAGCTATCGCCTAACCCTGCTATGAAGATTACACTTGGAATACTGTTACGTGAATATTTATTTAATAGTCTATAGTTATCACATATATCAATTATCTTTTTATTTTGTTTAGTCACTTTTAATCACCCAGTTCAATTATAGGCTTTATGCTATCGATATCCCTACAATAATTTGATTATTATATATTTTTATAATTTTACTGTTTTTCATTTTGTAACTTCAGCTATCTCTCTTTATTTTTGTATCTCTCTATAGAAAGAAAAATCATTCACAGTATGCTGTATTTGTTTCTCTTCCTTCACTTCTTTATCCTTGTTCTTAGATATTCTTACATTCCCTAGTTTAATCGCATCTTGCATACTATTACTTACTAAATTCCCCGCCAATATTGTCATACTATAAAAAGCAATTGGTATAAGTACAATCCATGTATGAGTCGTTAAGTGGCGGAAGTTTTGACCAATTAGGCCCGTCCATTCTTTTGTTACACTATCTGGATCCATTCCACTGAAGGTTATTGTTCCACCAAAAAATAATTGCAACAAACCAAGGTGTAAAAGAAGTAATAAAGTACTCACAAACTGTTGAGCTACTAATAAAAGAAATGATGGTAACATATGCGGCCATATATGGCGCTTCAACCTATGCCACTTACTTCCGCCGAGCACAGTAGCTGCCAACATAAATTCTTCTTTCTTAACACGCTTTACTTCTTGCGCTACATACAACATAACTGTTGGTACAGCAAGGCATACAAGTACTATAATTTGAAATGCCACACGCAAATATAATGGCACAACTTCTGCTCCACTATCAAACGTTAAAACTTCATTTAATATAAAATAAGAAATCATAACCATCGGTACAATACTAAAAGGATCAAAAAAGGATGAAATAACTGGAAAAGAACGTTTACCATACATACCAAGAAGTAAACCAATTCCCCCTCCAACTATAACTCGTAATATCGCTATAATTATACTCGCTCCAACTGTCCATTTCGCGCCTTCTATTATTAATTGAACAAGATCGCGGCCTTTCACATCACTTCCAAACCAAAATTTACTTGATGGTGAAAATGGAGCTGCCTCTAGTTCCCCTTTTTCGTTATACATCATCGTAAGTTCACGAATATTCCCATCAAAAAACACCGTATATCCAATACTAACAATCATTAGTACACTCAAAAAAGTAATACCTACCCAAAATCTCACATCTCTTTTTACAACTTGCCACATGTTACACACGCTCCTTTATCACATTTTGTAAAAGCGTATGTAATATACGAAATAGTATAAAAAGCGGTACATATAATATTACTAGACTCACTGTAAATATTTCTAATTTAGAATTTTCTCTTACAAAAACAAACATACCATATGTATTAAATATCCATTCAATAATATATAAATTGGAAAGCATAAATAAAATATTTGTTTTCGCATAATAAATTGTCGTCAATAAAACATTTCTTGAAATATGATGTGTCAAAATATGCCGTAAGCTTAACCCTTTACTCTTGGCAAACAAACTATATTCTTTCTCTAATTCTTCTTTAAATCGTAATAACAATAGTTTAATAAACAATAATGTTGTTGGTATTGTAAGACATATAATTGGTAACAAACGTATCCTTTCTTCCCCTAATCCAGCCAGTTTGACCGGCATAAATCCTGTTTTTTGAAACATAATTACGACAAGAAGTTGTGATAATAAAATAAGTAAAATATCCGGTATACTCTCAAACGTAAGAAAAACCCCGTTCCACATTTTCTGTTTCATATGAGAACGCTGCAATACCCAAACGACAAGTATATACGCTATAAGCAAAGATAGTAAAAACGCTGATAGAAATACAATCATCGTTTCAAAATAATGAATCCATATTTGCGGAAATAATTTTCTTGAGTCCCGAAATCCATATGTAATTTCACCCGGTTGTAGTAACTTCCCTCCAAGAAATACAATCGTGTTCCAAAAACCGATTAAATCGATTTGCAATCCCTTAAATAAACGTGGCAGCGCACCTAGGCAGATTATACATAAAATTGCAGCTACTAGTTGTAAACAAGTAACCCCACACCATTTAACAATTCGCATCAACATAACGATTTCCCCTTACCATCCAATAGAATATTCAGAAATCAAAAACCACATTTATTACATCTCTTCAACTATACCTTGCACACGTTTCTTCCCACTAGGTAAAATGGTTTGATATAAACACGTAACAAAAAATAATAAACCAAATAAAATAATAAACAACGTATCTGCACGAATCCATTTCGGGAACAACATCGCTATCGCACCGAGAGATAACAGCTGAAATCCTGTCGTTAATGGACTAAGTAAACTTTGAACACGTCCCATGAATGATTCTTCTACAATTTCATACATCCAGCCCATAATTGCAACATTAATAAACGGTAAAAAGAAAGTCGCAAAAGCGATACATACATAAAAAGACCATACGTGGTTTACAAAGTAACACATACCGAAAAAGACCCCTGAGCCTGCCATACCAAAGACAATAATAGGCTTGGGTGCATATTTCTTCCCTACACTTGTTGCTACTATACTTCCAATTAGTAATGAAATCCCTCCAACTACACCGCCCACCATCGCTAAACTTTCATACGTTGCTGGTGCTAATTTATATTTTAATATGTAAGTAGTGGATACACTTAAAATACCATTTAATAGTCCAAATACGATAAATCCTAAAAGTAATTTTTTTAAAGTGTCATTTTGATATATATACTTGATCCCCTCTTGAAACTCTGTTATTAACATTTTCAAATTAACTTCTTTCCATTTTGTTCTACCGTTTGGCAAACGCACTTTTTCTGGAATGGAGATCGTTTGAATCAAAATACCACTCATAATAAAAGTGAGCGTATTTACTAAAATACTCCCGTATATTCCAAAAGTCCAGTACACCATCGTTGCAATTCCTACACCAAACAAGGCATACAAACTATTCACCATTTGATTCACACCTGCTGCTGCACCGTATTGGTCTGATTCAACTACTCCCTGTATCATCGACTGTTCTGATGGAGAGAAAAATTGTATACATGCATTTTCCAAAAATAAAAATATAAAGACGAGTATAATCATTCCGTAATAAAGCGAAATTAGAATTCCGATATTACAGAGCGAACAACATATGTTACTTACCGTACAAATACGCTGTCTATCAAAACGATCCACTACTGTCCCTACTAATAGAAAAAAGATTAATGCAGGCAATGCCATCATAATTTGTGTCATCGTTGCGTAAACTGGCTGTTTTCCGTATTGATCTAGCAAATAAAACATTAAAGAAATTCCAGCAATCATAGAACCGAGTCGCTCTAAAATATTTGCTAGAAAAAAACGTGCATACACTTTGTTGCGAAATAACTGTAGCATTTCTTTCATACTTCTAACCCTTTCCCTCGACAAAATTTTATTTTTTAGTCATTTCTTGGAAGTTATATTATATTTTTCGACCATTATCCAATCTTTTCCTTCTATATAGAGAACATTGTAAAAAGACTCTTGTCATTTATACAAGAGTCTTTTTATATAACTTCGCTTCAGTTAATACAATGTATCAAAAAATCTTGATACGTCTCACTACCTTTTTTAATTCTCTAAAATTCGGATATACTTTGTTTATTTTATGAATGTATCGCACATCCACTTATAAAATTTTTCTTTCTCTTCAAATTGTGGATAATGAGCTGATTTCTCAAAAGTAATAAATTCTTTTTGAACTGCTTCAATCTTATCAAAATATGTTTTTGCTGCATGATATGAAGTGTTATAGTCATATTTCCCCATAAGGAAATAAAACGGTAGCTTCATTTTAGTCACCTTATTAGGCAATGGATTCTTTAAATCCTTTTCTAATAAGACCGTTTGAGAATGTGATAGTCCAACGTTATAACGAATTACATCTAACAAGTTATATTCATTACTAAGTAACATCCCGATATTATCACCATCTGGATTTTCAATACGTCTTGATGTTCCACCATATTTCGCAACATAATTTCGCGGAGTGTATGTATCACCATTTTTAATTTTTTCAGTCAACCCATTTAAATAGGAAACCTCATCTGTATTCCCAGCATTTTGTGCCTGTTCAATCACATAGTTTAAACTATCCATTTCACTTTCTACTGTATCACTCATCTGCCCTATGCCAACATATGCTTCATATTTTTCAGGAGCTTTATTGGTAGCTTGCATTCCGATATATGTACCGTAAGAATGACCAACCAATATTACTTTTTCTTTACCAAGACGTTTTGAAATATAATCTGTCATAGCTAATAAGTCTTGTACAAGAAGATCTGATGTAAGATTCGAGTAGTGTTCAAAGAAATGATAAGACTTCCCGCTCGCTCTTTGATCGTAATTAACAACTGTGAATTTCTCTTCCAATAAGTCTTGGTATTTTTGAGCATATGGTATTTCTGAAGTACCTGGTCCACCATGTACAAAAATAATAACTGGATTGTTCTTATCTTTTCCGCGTATCATAATTTCATGACCACTTCCATTTACCTCTACTTGCTCTAATATACTTATACTGTTCTTCCCTTTTATTTGCGAGGTCCATGTAGGAAATATTAGTGCTACGATTAATAATAGTATAGTAATGACTCCAATAAGTTTTATTAATTTTATTATCTTCTTCATACGTAGTCTCCTTTCTTTTAAATTTATAAAAACATCAATTTAATTCTGCAAAACTCCCTCAAAATAATATGAATATATAACAATTTCTCTCTCTAATTTCATCTTGCTCGTTTGCACATTTTTAATATCCCATACACTTCTTAATTTTCCCCTATATAAACTCTTAATATTTTCTTAATTTTCAAATATAAACTTTATAGAAAGACTCAGTCAAAATGTATTAAAAATAAAGAAAAAAGTCCTTGTTTTCAAAACAAAGACTTTTTTCCTTTAACTATTTCGCAACCTCTTCTTTCGGCATTACCATACCTTTATAAAGCTGGACAGTAATCCAGTAATAGATGAAATAAATGACTAAGAAGATCCCTATCGGCACCCATACCTTCACAAACGGGTCAACTAATATAAAGCTAAATAAGTTAAGCCCTACTAACACGTGAGAAATTCCAATGATTGCTGGGAAGATAAATAAATATGAAATTTCTTTATATATACTTTTTGTTAACATACTACGTCTCACACCGATTTTTCGTAACATTTCATAACGGCGTACATCACGAGAAGCACCTGTTAATATTTTGAACATTAGTGAACTTGCCATCATTGCTAAAAAGGCAATTCCAAGGAAAAACCCCATAAACATTGTTCCACTCATGAAACTGTTCATAAACTGATAAATTGTCATTTTTGTAAATAAGTCTACTTTTGTACCTGTTGTTTTTTCAATTTGTTCTTTTTGTCTCTTGTCTATTTCAATTAACAACGGTTTATATTTTTTCATATCATCTACTTTTGCTAATGTTACATTATGTTCCGCTCCTTGAACTGCTTTGTAATGCTCTTCATCTGCAATTCTTACAGGTTTTCCGTTAAATTGATTATGTGTAATTTGTATTTCTCTTACAACCGCATCTTCCCAATCCCTTGGCATACGAGGAAGTTTATTGGCTGCTTCGGGAGCTTCCAAAGCAGAATAAACAGGTTCAGTTAAAGGTTCAGCCACACGTTTACGAACTGGCTCTTTTAAAGTTTTTGTATCAAAGTGATCGGAAACAAGTGGCGGTTTCTCAATTAAGTCGTTACGTAAATAATAAACCGCTTCTCCATCTACTTTATATTTATACTTGCTTTCTTCCACAATTTCCATTTCTTTTAATGCCGCTTTATCTTGATCATTTGGATCATGAATTACAACATCATATACACGTGAGAAGTCTGTCATAATACCTACATTTTTTTGAAATGCCATCCCTGCCGTCATCGCACCTGCGCCTAATGCAATTAACATCGCTACAGTGCCTAATACTCTCGACAAACTATTTACGCGAAAGCGCAGCTGTGCATATGTAAAGCTATTTAAGCCCGTTTCATTTCGTTTTTTATTCCCTTTAATTTTCATCACAAAAAATGGGAGCAATGAACTAAAGATAAAATATGTTCCAAGAGTTGTAACGATTGTCGCTATTATAAAGCCTAATTCAGCATATATTTTTACATTGATCATAAAGTAGTATCCTATACTTACTAGCAATATACCAAGTACCGTCATTATAATAATGCGTGTTTTACTTTGCTTTACTTCATCTAGTGTTTCATCTTCACGAATTAACTCCAATTCTGTTTTACGTAATAACCGGATGCTATTCATTAAACCAGTAATAAAAAATAGTATTAAGAAGAAAATAGCTGTAACTAAGATTGCTGGTGTATATACAGATGAATAACTACCTTTCGCTGAAATTTCCATACCATTCATTAAAAAGTTTCCTGCTACACTTGCAAGCAACATCCCCACTAAGATCCCGATAATAATACTGACAATCCCCATACCGAATGTTTCAATAAATAATAACTGTGCTACTTTTTTCTTTTTCGCACCGAGCATCATGTACATACCGAGTTCTTTTCTTCTTAATGTGAGTAAGAAAGAATTGGCATATATAATATAAAATACAGTAATGAACGATAATAGTATGGCACCTACCCAGAATACGAGTCTAATACTACTAATAAGACTATTATCCTTCGTAAATTCACTATTCATCGCCATCGTTTGGAACATGTAGAAAATACTAATACTAATAACGAGACCAATAAGTAAAACCATATAATCTTTTAACATCTTTTTCATACTATGACGTGATAATTTGAATAACATAGTCTCACCCCCTACTTAGACTCAGCAGCTGAGCCCATATGAGCGAGCACGCCTAAAATGTCTTGATAGAAATTTTCTCGCGTTCCTTGACGCGTTAACTCTTTATAAAGAAGACCGTCTTGAATAAATAAAATACGCTCACAATAACTCGCACTAAATGCATCGTGTGTAACCATCAAAATACTTACATTGTGATTTTCATGTAAATCTTGCATCGCTTCTAATAAGCTTTTTGCATTTTTACTATCAAGCGCACCAGTCGGTTCATCTGCTAATACGATTGCTGGATTATGTACTAAAGCTCGTGCTGCCGCTGTTCTTTGTTTTTGTCCCCCAGAAACAGCAGTTGGATATTTCGTTAAAATTTCAGTAATCCCTAATTTCTTCGCAACCTCATTCACCTTTCCAGTAATCTCACTTGAAGGTACGCCTTGCAAAGAAAGTGGTAAAGCGATATTTTCATAAATTGATAAGTTTTCAAGTAAGTTAAAATCTTGAAAAATGAAACCTAATTTTTGAGATCGAAAATCTGATAAAGCATTCCCCTTCATTGAAGTAATATTTGTGCCAGCTATTGTCACACTGCCTCCTGTCGCTTGATCCAATGTACTAATCACATTAAGTAGTGTCGTTTTTCCAGAACCAGAAGGACCCATAATCCCGACGAATTCCCCTTCTTTAATATTTAATGATACGCCCCTTAACGCTTTTGACTGATTCTCATTTCTTTTCCCATACGTTTTTTCTACACTTTCTACAGTAACTACATTTGTTGACATCTCTTTCACTCCATCCCTTTTGTATAAAATTAATTTCTCACATATTTCTTATCTTTTTCTCATGTAAACCCTTAATAATTTTTTAATTTTTCAATTAGAAAGGATTACACGAGTTATGTAAACCTTTTTCCTATTTCATATTCTCACTTTTCTAAAACTCGTTCCTTCGATTTTGCTTACATTTACCTTACATTTTTGTAAGGTAAAAAAGAAAACACACCATTATGAAGTAGTGTGTTTTCTTTTCAAACTCTATTTCCGATTATTTATTTCCTCTTTCATACTTTCCACAAATCCATTTAGTTCAACAACTTCTGATTTTTCTTCCCCATATTTACGTACATTTACAGCTCCGTTCTCCATTTCCTTATCCCCAATAACAAGTACATAAGGAACTTTTTGCATTTGTGCTTCTCTTATTTTATATCCTAATTTTTCTTCTCGCATATCTCGTTCTACACGAACACCAGCTTGTGCTAATTTTTCTGCAACCGCTTCTGCATATTGTACATGGACTGCATTCGAAACTGGAATGACTTTCACTTGAACTGGTGCCACCCATGCTGGGAATGCACCTCCAAAGTGCTCAATTAATATTGCTAAAAAGCGGTCTAAAGATCCTAAAACTGCTCTGTGAATAACAACTGGCCTTCTCTTTTCATTCTTCTCATCTATATAATTTAAATCAAACTTCTCTGGCATTTGGAAATCTAGCTGGATTGTTCCGCACTGATGACTTCTATTTAAAGCGTCTTTAATATGAAAATCGATTTTCGGTCCGTAAAATGCACCGTCACCTTCATTTAGTCTATATTTATAATCCAATGAATGTAATACATTTTCTAATGATGCCTCTGCTTGCTCCCATAACTTATCATCACCCATTGAATCTTCTGGACGAGTAGAAAGCTCTACTTCATATTCGAATCCGAAAGTTTTATAAACGTAATCAATTTGCGCCATTACGGATTTAATTTCATCTTCAATTTGTTCTGGTGTTACAAATAAATGAGCATCATCTTGGCAGAAAGTACGTACTCTTAATAATCCATTTAATGCCCCGCTAAATTCGTGTCGGTGTACTTGACCGAACTCACACATACGAATTGGCAATTCGCGATAAGAGTGTAATTTATTTTTGAACATTAACATATGTCCTGGGCAGTTCATCGGTTTTAATGCGAAGCTTTTATTATCCACTTCAGAGAAATACATGTTGTCCTTGTAATGTCCCCAGTGTCCTGATTTCTCCCATAATTCTTGGTTCATCATAAACGGAGTACGTACTTCTTGATACTTATACTCTTTTTGAATTTCTCTTAAAAATGCTTCTAATTCATTTCGGATAATCTGTCCTTTCGGTAAATAAAATGGCATTCCCGGAGCCTCTTCTGAAAACATAAATAACTCTAACTCACTACCTAACTTACGATGATTTCTTTTTGCTGCTTCTTCTACGAAATGTAAATACTCTTCTAATTCTTTTTGAGAAGAGAACGCAACGCCATATATACGCTGAAGCACTTGATTGTTACTATCCCCTCGCCAATATGCACCAGAAACGTGAGTTAATTGGAATGCTTTCAAATAGCCTGTTGACGGTAAATGTGGTCCTCTACATAAATCTACAAATTCACCTTGTTTATATAGTGTTACACTTTCCCCACTAGGAATTGCTTCTAACAATTCTAATTTCAGGTAATCATTCATTTCTTGAAACAGTTTTGCTGCTTCTTCTCGAGAAACCTCAACTCGCTCTATTATTACATTTTCATTTATTATCTTTTTCATTTCTTTTTCGATTTTCGGTAAATCTTCTACGTTTACACTACTTGGAAGGTCCATATCATAATAAAATCCATTTTCAATAACCGGCCCTACACCAAGGTTTACATTGCCATACATTCTCTTTACAGCTTGCGCTAAAATATGTGCCGCAGAGTGTCTTGCAATTTCTACCCCTTCATTAGAATCTATAGTAACGATTTCTACTTCCGCATTTCCTTCAATATTTCGGCGTAAATCATATAACTGATTATTTACTTTCCCCGCTACTGCTTTCTTTTTTAAACTACTGCTAATGGATCCAGCAATTTCTTCTAAAGTAATTCCTTTTGCAAATTCTTTAACGCTACCATCTGGAAACTTAATTTCAATCATTTGTTCTTTCATTTTTCATCTCTCCATTTCATAATAAAAAGCACACTCATCCCTAAAATAGGGACGAGTGTGCTTTTACCCGTGGTTCCACCCAGATTCCCATTGTAAATATACAACGGCTTCTTTTACGGTAACGTCGTTTACACGGCACTAGATACTTAATTTCCCCAGTGCAGCTCTAAGGTGGTAAGTTATTTTTCTGCGTTAGGAAGTTCTCAGCTTTCCTTCCTTCTCTGTATAACCGGGTAAAATAACTCGTGTCCTTTTCTTCGCTTATTATGAAATTGAATGCAAAAAAGCATATTCATCCCTAAAAATTAGGGACGAATATGCTTATATTCGTGGTTCCACCCAGATTCCCATCACAAAAAACATAATGGCTTCTTTTGCGATAACGTCGCTTACACGGCACTAGATACTTAATTTCCCTAGTGCAGCTCTAAGGTGGTAAGTCATTTTTCTGCGTTAGGAAGTTCTCAGCTTTCCTTCCTTCTCTGTATAACCGGATAAAATAACTCGTGTCCTTTTCTTTGCTTTTATAAGTACATCCATTAATTGTTATTTACTATATCCTATTCATTTTATTATTGCAAGTGTTTAAAAAAGTTTTTTTATTTAATAAAAAAAGAAACCAAAATAGATTTTTGGTTTCCCCTTCTCAATTTTACCAATCTTGTGGTTCGTAATTTAAGTCTGAAAATAGACGTCGTTTCTCTTTCTTCGATAAATCTCTCCACTGTCCAACAGGTAAATTATTCAATTCAATATTCATAATTCTCGTACGTTTTAACGTGTATACTTGATAACCTAAAGCTTCACACATACGACGAATTTGGCGATTTAGCCCTTGTGTTAAAATAATGTTGAACTCATATTTTGATAACTGTGTGATCTCACAAGGAAGTGTTTTCGTTCCTAAAATCTTCACACCAGCTGCCATTTTTTCTAAGAAATCAGGTGTAATTGGCTTATCTACTGAAACGATATATTCTTTCTCATGTTTGTTTTCAGCACGTAAAATTTCATTAACGATATCACCATCATTCGTTAACAAAATTAAACCGTCCGAGTCTTTATCAAGACGTCCAATGTGACTAATTCGTAATGGATGATTCACTAAATCGATAATGTTACCTTTTACAGCTTTTTCACTTGTACATGTAATACCTACTGGTTTATTTAAAGCAATATATACATGATCTCGAGCAATACGAAGTTGCTCTCCATTTACGCGTACATCATCACCTGGATTGACTTGGTCACCAATTTTTGCAACCTTACCGTTAATAATTACTCTTCTCTCATTAATTAATTTATCTGCTCCACGTCGAGACGCTTTTCCAGCTTCACTAATAAATTTATTGATACGCAAATTAGGCACATCCTTTTCTAAACAAAATTTCAAGCTCACACTGCTTCTACCGTACAATACAAAAGGGTAAGCCTTCTATTATAACTTAAATATATTAACATGAAAGGGTATATAACGTCTTCTATTAATTACTCGTTTATAAGAAAATGTCTTTATTATACATTCATTTATGCACGTATTGTACACTTAATATACAAGCCACTCTTCCTTACATATAGCTTGTTTACCTCTTATGTCTTTTAAATCCTCATGAATATTAGCTAGTTTATACAGCTCATGGAAAATCTCTTCTACATAATTTCGATGCGCCATTTCATCTTTCCAATAAGTTAACACTATGTAACGATTTTCAGTTTTTAAAGACTTCCCAACTACTCCACCTATCATCCCGTTTGCTTTTTCCATTCCTTTATTCCAAATTGTTTCTTGTTTATGTAAGAAATACTTTTCCTTTCCCACCTTTACATCACATATAGCAACTCTTACGAATTTTCCTTTTGTAACAACATCTTTCAAAGGCATATCAGTTATATCATACAACGTTTGAAACAATTCAATTTCACATGAAAGAAACGTATCCTCTTGATTACTATTTACATAAATTATATCGTGTGCACCATTCATAAATGATTGATATGCTCTTCTATCTTCCCATAAAGTAAATACACACGCCTCATTTTCATTCCAACCACCAAATTGTCCATGAAATCCATCTAGATGCTGTATATCACGCCATTTTTCTTGTGCGATTGAAAATAACTCTTTTTTCTCTTCTTCCACTTTACAGTAGATTGTTTTTAGTATCATTTTTAATTCCCCCTTATTCTATAATTTATATTCCACTTACAACTATTAGTTTACATAATATTTTTATGATCTCTTTAGTATTCCTTATCCACATATAGAACTAATCATATTTATCACTACATCTATCAAACCATCTATCCGTTTTTATTTCAAATAATTCTGAATCAAAAGAAAAGATGTACTCCGTAACGAATTACATCTTTTTCTTATCTCCCTTATTCACCTTTTGCTCAAATAAATAATACGTTAGTTCTCCCGGATAATGTATTACAGTTACATTCCTCTCCCCTTTTTTAAAACTAACAGTATGCCCGTTTTCCCCTAAGTTCTCCCATCCACTTGCCTTTGTAATAGGCATTACACTTATATATTTATAATCCTCTTTCTTATCATCGTTAATATGGATTGCTGACATTGGTACTGGAAAATCTTCAATTTTAGATTCTTTGTCTAAATATATAAGTGTAAATAAACCAACTAATAACACAGCTGTTGAAATATTTGAAACTAGTTTTCTTCTATTCATTTTCACTAAAAACCCTCTCTTCTCACATATAACTTTCATCATTTTACTAATATTAATTATTTATGTATAGAAAAAACATAATTAAAATCAATTCCAGACTATTTTCTCTACCATTAACAATATTATTGTTATATATTACAATTAAAAGATTTTTTGGAGGTATTACCCGTTGAAGAAATTATTTTTTAATAAATGGACAATAGCTATTTCTATTTTTATTATTACCTGTACGATTTTCTACGCAACTAAAGATAAAAATAATAACGCAAAAACTACCGTAGAAACAGTTGATACAAAAAGTTTTAAAACTAAATTACAACCAAAAATTGATGAATTAACTACAAATTATAATGACATAATCGAAAAAGATTGGTTGCCTGCCTGGGAAGAAATTAACACGAACGGAGATTCAGTAGACAGAGATAAACTATTAGTCACAATGACTGCTATTTCCAAACAATACGAAAAAATTATGAACGAAATAGACACTCTGAAAATTAAAGAAAACATATCGGAAGTACAAATACAAGAACAACTAATTTATTTCACAACTGAATTTAAGACTGCTTCTAAATTTATGAAAAACGCAGCAGATTTAATTATAGACGGAGCAAATAACTCTACTCGATCCAATGAAACAATTGAAAATACTAAACATGCTTTAGGGCTTGCAGATCAACATATTGTCATCGCTTTATCTACGTTAACTGAAGTTGAAGTTAAGTTAAGACTTGCAAAAAAATAAAACTGGTTACTATTTTAAAATAAAAAAAGATTGCATTTCACATTTTGTCTGTCTATAATATTTTTATTGATTTACAATCAATGTTCTTATAATTTTTATAATTCGGATGAACCATTCAGGAGAAGATCAATTGATCTACCGACGGGGCAAAAAGTTGTACAACCAACTTTGAAACTCTCAGGTCTTGGTTACAAGTAGAACTGCATGGGGACGAATCTCTGGAGAGACTCCCTCTCGCTTTATATAGCGCAGAGGAAAACGAGCACCGAAGGAGCAAATCCGCTACTATAGCGGATAATCTCTCAGGTAAAAGGACAGAGACAAGCGAAAGAAAAAGCCGATTTGTATCGGTTTATTTTTCTATCCCTTGTTTCTCCAGAGACCATTTCATTTACTTGAAGTGGTTTTTATTTTTTCTAAAAAAGGAGAATACAGATGGAGACAGTAAGTACAGTATTAGAACAAATCAATCACTATGTGTGGGGATTACCAACATTGTTGTTACTCGTTGGTACTGGTATCATTCTCACAGTGCGTTTAAAAGGTTTACAATTTAGTAAACTATTATACGCTCACAAACTAGCATTTAAAAAATCAGAAGATACATCTTCCTCTGGAGATATTAGCCACTTCCAAGCTCTTATGACAGCTATGGCGGCAACGATTGGAATGGGAAATATAGCCGGTGTTGCAACTGCTGTGACGATTGGTGGACCAGGTGCAATCTTTTGGATGTGGATTACCGCGTTATTCGGTATGGCAACAAAGTATGCGGAAGCAATTCTTGCGGTGAAATACCGAGTTAGTAATGAAAATGGTGAATATTCAGGTGGACCAATGTACTATTTAGAACGTGGTTTAGGCAAGAAATGGCTTGCTGTTTTATTCGCTATATTCGGTACAACTGCTTCTTTCGGTATCGGTAATATGGTGCAATCTAACTCAGTTGCAGAGGCAATGCGAATTAATTTCTCTTTCCCCCCTGCTTTAACTGGTATATTCATGTCGTTTTTAATTGCTATTGTTATTTTAGGTGGCGTTAAAAAAATTGGGAAAGTGACAGGATATATTGTTCCTATTAAAGCTTTCTTTTATATCATTGCTGGTCTTATTATTATTTTCTATCACTACGATCAAATTCCAGAAGCATTTTCACTTATTTTTTCTGGTGCGTTTACTGGTACTGCAGCTGCTGGAGGTTTTATCGGTGCAACAGTTGCATCAGCTATTCAAATCGGAATGGCGCGCGGTGTATTTGCGAACGAAGCTGGTTTAGGGAGCGCACCTATTGCAGCAGCGGCTGCAAAAACAGATTCGCCTGCAAAACAAGCTTTAGTTTCAATGACTGGTACTTTTCTAGATACATTTATTGTATGTACTATTACAGGACTTGTATTAATTACTACAGGTGCATGGAAGTCAGGAAAAACCGGTGTTGAAGCTACAACATTAGCATTCCAATCTGTATTTGGTACTGCAGGTAGTATGATTCTCGGTATCGCGATTATATTATTTGCCTACTCTACTATTTTAGGATGGTCGTATTACGGAGAGAAATGCGTGGCTTATTTATTTGGAGAAAGTGCCGTTAAATATTATAAAGCAATCTTTATCGTCATGATTGCAATTGGTGCAAATTTAAAATTAGGTATCGTATGGACATTTGCTGATATTGCAAATGGACTTATGGCAATTCCAAACTTAATTGGCCTGATTGGATTAAGTGGTATTGTTGTATCTGAAACGAATCGCTTTTTACAAGCAGAGAAATTGAAAGAAAATCATAAAAAACAGGCAAGTTAATCACTAAAAAAAGAATGGCTTATCTATAATAACCATTCTTTTTTTCTCTATTTCAATTCCTTTCCCTTTTGCACCATATGTAAATACAGCACAAAATCCGTCATTGTCGATGAATGACCAAGTTGACGAATCATTGCTGTTATATTTCCTCTATGATATGTCCCATGATTTACGACATGTTGTACTAACTCTAAAATTGAAGTTTCTAATTTCCCTGCATATGGATTCTCGATAACAAACACAGCATTCACGTCTTGTATTGTATTTAAAAAGTCTTTATATTGATTTACCATGTTTTCAAACATTTTTTCTAATTCATATAACGATTTATTTTCAATTTGTGTTCGTAAAATTTCTCGGTCTTGTATTGCTTCATTCATACTTTTACCATGCAATATGTGTAACCACACTTGATCTGTAATATACATATGTGCAAAAGTATCCTTAATTGATGGAAATACACTCTGTATCTGTTCATTAATAATAGTCTCATAGTTTGGTAATTCTTTTAGTCGATTGATTAATCGTATATTAGCCCAAGCATGGTAATCCACCTGTTTTAACATGTACTCTTTCAATCAAAATCGCCCCCCTATTGTATGAAATGAATGGTATGTTTCTTCACTTTTGATTCTCTATCAGCCTTTACAATTCCTTTTTCTTCAATTTCACGTTTATTTATAGTTTTATATTTTACATACGTATGAAATTCAGTTTGAAATGGAAACGGTGTAATCCGAATTGTTTCCTCATCTACCCATTCAGCTTGAATAGTTTTCCCTTCTTTACTATTAAACATTTCTGTTCCTTCAAAACCATCTTTAAACAAATCAATTTCATTTTCCTTTTCTACACCAGGTTTATTCATACATACATATAAAGAAAGTTCATCGCAAAATTTTAATAATCTATAATGTTTATCGAACATCGCAAATTGTTCTTTTGTTAACGTTTTCAATATTCTTTTTTGTCGTTCCAATTCCCCTGTATAAAATGACATCATCTCTTCATCTTCCTCATTTAATGGAAATGATAAAAAATGTTTACTACAAAGTAATGCTCCGTATGGATTTGAATCTTCAATTTCATTCAAACCAATCTTATAAAAAACAAATCGTAATGAACTTGGACAGTCCATAAATGTATATGGGATATTTTTAGCATCATTCAAAATTGGAACTTTATCAAGTTCTATCCATCCTCTATCATGCTCATATATTGCATCAATAGCCGCTTTTAAATATTCGTCATCTTCAAAAAAATCTTCTTTTATATACTTCGCAATTTCCCCAGCTAAAAAACCGTGATCATGTTGACGAATTAATATACTTTCTTTCTCATCTTTTTCACGAAAAATCATCTGTATACTCCCCCTCATCCTCATATTACATTGTTTTCTATGCATCAATTCTTAATTAATCCCTAATTATTAGCAGGGATTCAGTTTCTTGCAACGAAATTAACATAACTATATAGCATTCTTTCTAACAATATAAATAGCTTTATCTTTACTATCCATTATACTAAATCATTCATTCCAAAAAATTTTTTTATGAGGTGAAAACATGAACAAAACAGAATTAATTAAAAATGTAGCACAATCAGCTGATATTTCTCAAAAGGATGCTTCTGCAGCTGTACAATCTGTTTTTGACACAATTGCTACTGCATTACAATCTGGCGATAAAGTTCAATTGATTGGCTTTGGAACTTTTGAAGTGCGCGAAAGGTCTGCTCGTACAGGACGTAACCCACAAACTGGCGAAGAAATTCAAATCGCTGCTGGTAAAGTGCCAGCATTTAAAGCGGGTAAAGAGTTAAAAGAAGCTGTGAAATAAACAAGAAACCAGCCTATAAAATGGCTGGTTTTTTGTTTTCTATTAAAGCAGAGTTTTTATATTCTCTGCATGATACACTTCACAAATATAAAATATACATTTGCAGTTACTTACAATTTGATATTTTCTAGTTGGATACACATTCGCCGTAACAGAGCATCCATCAAACAATTCAATAATATTTCCAGATGGCTGATATCCTTCATATAATACGTTCCTTCTTACCTCCATCTTTTCTATAAGTTTTTCAACTGGAATGTTTCCCCTCTCTAACTCACACTTTATTGTATTTGGTAAAAACGAAGTATCGGCAAAAATGAGATTTTCAGATAATACTTTTCCTTTATAACTAACATTGGATACACGGTAAAGAAATGTTCCGTTTTTATCAAAAAAATTCTTTGCTTCTTTCGGGATGTACTGTCTATCAAGTACCTCTTGTTCGAGAACATCAAACTGAACTGTATCATTCAAAAGCTTTTCTAAAGCATGAATAGATGATGTATCTCCAGAAAATAAAATATTTTTAATTGCTTGTACATTATAAGTGAATTCATTTGTTCTATTTTCCGCTACTAACATGAGGAACACCTCTTCTATAAGATTTTTTATTTAGCTTATTTATAATTTAAAAGCGCTACTGCATCTAACTGTGTGATTTCAATTACTGCTTTACTAAATATTGCAATTGAAGCCATATAATCTACACTCGGCCTTATATCTGCTATCATTGTATTTTCTACTAATTCTTGCCTATCCTTAAAAACTAACAAATTTGGAGAATCATTTGGAGCCGATACAGTAATATGTACTGGCGGAATCATTAGTCCTTCACCTGTCGCTTTTAGTACTGCTTCTTTTCGGGTCCAATATGTTAAAAAACCTTCTATTTTCTTTTCATTAGGTAATTTCATAATTTGCGCTATTTCAATGTCCGTTAATACACCCTCTGCCATTTTCATAACATCTACATTTGGATTCATTTGTTCAACATCAACGCCTACAGGCGCAGATTTAGTAAATGCAACAACAACCCACTCACCTGAATGTGAAACAGATAACTGCGGCATGCCTTCTGGTAATTGTGGTCTACCATGTTGTAACTTACATACTGGGCATATTCGACTAATCGGTACTTGAACAGGTGAAATAGAAAGTATTTGCCCAAGAACTAATCTACTAATTACACAACCTATTATAAAACGGACACGATCTGTCGAGTGGTGATAAGAATTTGCTTTCTCTCGTTCAACGTCATTTAGTAAATTGTAATGCCATGATTGTAAATCTGAAATTCTTGCCCACCATATTTGACAATCATTCTCACTAAGAGTTGGTACAGAATCTACAAATTTACTCTCTATCATGTAAACTCTCTCCTTCTAACAAACAATATCATTTTATTTCAAAAGATTATTATTATTTTATAACTTATTAATTTACAACTTCTTTCTCTTTTTGTAATACAGGTAACGGCTTTTTCTTCTTCTTTGACATTATCTCTTTATCAGAAATACGTAAAGAAAATAGTAATGCTACGAGTAAAAATAGTGCAGATCCAATTAACGCAGCTTGATACGGCAAGAAATCTGCCTGTGTATGATTCTGTATTTCATTACTTCCAAACCCAGATAATATGCTAGCTAATACAGCAACTCCTATTGCTGAACCTAATCGATTTTGCACATTGAATATAGTCGTTGCTCTTCCCATAGAAGGTGGCATTATATTGTTAAATGCAGAAAATTGAACTGCACCGACAGACTGACCTAAGAAAATACCGATACCAAACAATAATGCCCGTATTTGCCATGGATTCGTATCGTGATTTACAAAACTTAATAAAACAAAGATAACCGCTGTACAAGCTAATCCAATAGAAATTACCTTGCGAGCTCCTAATTTCTTATATGACCATGGTACAATCTGTGACGATATCATTAATCCAATCGCCTCTGGGAATGTCGTAAGACCTGATTCCAGTGCGGAAACTCCTATTACATTTTGATACATAAGCGGAAAAACAAATAACATTCCTAGTAAACCAGCGGATGAAAACAATGAAATTAGACTCATTTTTCTAAAGACTGGTTCTTTTAATAAGCGTAAATCTAACATCGGTTGCTGTACTTTAAGTTCAACAATGATAAACAATGTAATGAATATAATCCCAGCTATTCCAGTACATATAATCTCTGGAGAATCCCAGCCTTTTGATGGACCTTGGCTAAGTGCATAGATAAGCATCGCAAATCCTGGTGCTGAAAGAACAAAACCGAGAGAATCAAAGCGACCAGCTGATTTTTCAATATGCTCTTTTAAAAATAGTAGACCGAATAGTAACGCTACGATTCCAAACGGTACATTAATATAAAATGCCCAGCGCCAAGACATTTGATCTACAAAAAAACCGCCAATAATTGGTCCTACTGCCGGTGCGACAGCAATTGGCAACACAATAAACCGTGAAATTTTCGGCCTTTCCTCTGGTGAAAATGTTCGGAATAACATTGCCATCCCAACTGGTGTTAAAAGCCCCCCACCAGCACCTTGCATGATACGAAATATATTCAATGAAGTAATATCGTTTGCTACTCCGCATAATGCAGACGCAGTTGTAAATACGAAAAGAGCTGTTAGAAATACTCTTTTCGTACCGAAGCGATCTCCTAACCAACCAGAAATCGGAATAAAAACAGCTAAGCTAACTAAATACCCAACATTAACTGTCCCCATCGCAGATGGAGGAACTTGTAATTCTTTACTTATCGTTTGCAGTGCTACATTCACAATTGTTGCATCCATCGCAGCCATAAACATCGCTGTTATATATACGATACTTACAACTAGTTTTGGATTTATTTTTTCCTTCATTATCGTTTTCCTACTAATATTTTTTCGCCAACTTGATTACTTTTTGGATTCAAATCTTCCCAGTTATTTTCAACATATTGTAAACAATCATTCCTACTAGCCTCTTCATGTACGACATTCCAACCAATAGGTACATCGAGAAAGACAGGCCAGAGAGAATACTGACCCTCCTCATTTTTTAATACTTTATATGTGTAATTATCATTTTCGAATGGATTCGTCATACTGTACTTACCCCTTTCTTATCCTGCAAATATTTCGCTAATACTTGTCCAATTTCTGTAAGTGGTCCTGGTTGACATAAATCTTTATGTCTACAATCAATATCGTGTTGCACAATTTCCCCGTCTAAATAATTTAGCCACGTATTTGGAGAAATAGGATCAAACCAGTCTGGTATAACAGTAGATCTAAAGAATAAAATATCTCCGTTATAAACTTTCGGTACATATTTCCCTAACAATCCTACCGAATTTACATACGTTTCTTTCAAATTCAAAATCGTCTCTTCTTCAAGACTTGCTAATGCACTTCCATCTTTACGAAGTATTTCTGCTGCACTTTCCATCGTAAGTGGTTTACCATCCATGTTATCTGGATCATATCCACCTAAAGCAAGTAAGGCGATTAATGCTTCTTCTTCAGTAGGTGCTTCCGTATTCGGTAAGAAGTGACCAGGATAAGAATCTAGCATAACGAGTAATTCTACTTCTTCCCCTTCATTTTGCAGTTGCGCCGCCATTGCATGCACAACATTTCCTCCGAGCGACCAACCGAGTATACGATATGGTCCGTGAGGCTGTACTTCACGAACGTGTTTTAAATAATCCGCCGCCATCTCCTCTAAACTTTTTGGAAGTTCTTCATTTTTAGCGATACCGCGTGCTTGGACACCGTAGATTGGATAATCTGTTCCTAAAGATTTCATAAGTCCTGCATAGCACCAACTTAATCCACCTGCTGGGTGTACACAAAATAGTGGCAATTGGTCTCCGCTTGCTCGTAATGGAAGCAACACATCAAGTGCACTTTGACTATTTCCCATTTCAAGTCTTTCTGCAAGCCCTGCAACAGTAGGTGCTGCAAATAAAGTTCCAATATTTAATTCCACTCCAAGCGCTTCTTTAATTCGGCTCATAAGCTGCACCGCAAGAAGTGAATGACCACCAAGATCAAAGAATCCGTCATCAATTCCAATTTGAGGTACACTTAAAATCTCTGTAAATAAGTCACATAACATTTCTTCTTGCGGTGTTCTTGGTCCACGACTAGAAGATGATGCGATAAATTCTGGAGCTGGCAATGCCTTTCTATCTAATTTACCGTTTGGAGTTAAAGGTAACTCATTTACTACTACAAAAGCGTATGGAACCATGTAATCTGGTAAACTACCTCCAGCATACTGACGCATATCATTCGTATCAATCATTTCATGATTAGATGCGACGATATAAGATACTAATCGTTTATCCCCTGGTTGATCTTCCCGTACAATAACGGCTACTTGCTCAACTTTAGGGTGTTTCATTATAACCGCTTCTATTTCCCCTAATTCAATTCGGAATCCACGAATTTTTATTTGGTGATCTGCACGCCCTATATAATCTAGCGTCCCATCTTTACGCCAACGAGCTAAGTCTCCTGTACGATACATTCTTGTACCTGGCTTACCAAATGGATCTGCGATAAAGCGTTCTGCAGTTAAGCCCGCTCTTCCTAAATAACCACGAGCAAGCCCAGCACCTGCAACATACATTTCTCCCACTACTCCAGGTGGCACTGGTTGTAAATAGTTGTCTAATACGTATACTTTAAGGTCTGGTATACTGCAACCAATTAAACTATTCGCGCGTAAAGAAACAATATTCTCATCTAACTCAATATAACTAACATGTACTGTCGTCTCTGTAATACCGTACATATTAATAAGCTTTGGTGCGTTATGAGGATGTCGACTATACCAATCTTCTAATCGACTTAGCTCAAGTGCTTCTCCTCCAAAAACAACGTATCGTAAAGATAATGTTTGACTAATCTCTTCATTTTCACGATCTGCTTGCATCAATTGATAGAACGCTGATGGTGTTTGGTTTAAAACAGTAACCTTTTCCTTAACAAGAAGTTGTAAAAATTCTTTCGGCGAACGACTTACAGTATGTGGTACTACGACTAGACGCCCTCCATATAATAAAGGTCCCCAAATTTCCCAAACCGAGAAATCAAAAGCATAGGAATGGAACATCGTCCAAACATCGTTCGCGTCAAACTGGAACCAATGATCAGTTGCTCCTAAAAGTCTTACTACGTTTTGATGAGGTATCATAACGCCTTTCGGTCTACCTGTTGAACCTGACGTATAAATAACGTAAGCAATATGTGAAGGCAATATTGGCTTCATACGCTCCATTTCATCAATATTTTCTTCACTATATTTCTCAATCTCTTTTATTATTTTTATATCATCAACTAAAATTTTCAGTTCCTCATCACATTCAATTTCCACATCTGAATTTGTTAAAACACATGATGGTTTCGCATCATGGAGCATAAATGAAATACGTTCAGACGGGTAATCTGGATCTAATGGAAGATAGCCTGCTCCTGCTTTAAGAACCGCAAGTAAACTCACAACCATATTTAAAGATCTCGGCATTGCTAATGCAACAAGTTGATCAGGACCGACCCCTTTTGCTATTAGCAATCGAGCTATTTTATTCGCTTTTTTATTCAATTCTTCATAAGTTAATTTTTCATCTTCAAAGACGACAGCAATAGAATTTGGATTTATATAAGCCTGTTTTTCAAATAATTGTGGTATTGTCATTTCTGGTACAATTTGAAAACCACCATTCCACTTTTCTAACACTGTATTTTTCTCTGCCAAAGTTAATATTTCTAATCTACCAATTGATTGATCCTGATTTTTCGCCGCATCGTCTAATAATAGAATGTATCTTTCTATTAATTTTTGAACCGTTTCACGTTTATATAAGTCAGTACTAAACTCTAACAATCCATGTAAGCCATTTGGCGTACCATCAACTCCGTTACTCTCGCTAATTTCAAATGTTAAATCAAATTTCGCAGAGCCAACGCTTTGAATTTCAAGGCTCGCTTCTATATCCGGAGCATCAAAGGTTGCTTCTGGCGTATTTTGGAAAGCTAACATAACTTGAAACAGCGGATGACTATTTCGAGTACGTACTGGATTTAACACTTCAACGAGTCGTTCGAATGGAATATCTTGATTTTCATAAGCTGCAAGATTTGACTGCTTCACTCTATTCAATAATTCTTTAAAGCTTGGATCTCCTGATGTATTTGTACGTAACACTAATGTATTTACAAATAAACCGACAATATCAGAGAGAGCATCATCGTTTCTTCCAGCAATTGGACTTCCGATTGGTATATCAGTACCTGCACCTAATCTTGTAAATAGTGCACTAAGTCCTGCTTGCAACACCATAAACAAACTAACTCCGTTTTTCCGTGCAAGCTCTACTAACCTACTATGCATGCCTGCATCTATTTTAAAATGAATTGTTTCTCCTCGGTAACTCGTTTCAATTGGACGCTGGTAATCTGTAGGTAACTCCAATTGATCTGGTAAACCCTTTAGCTCTTGTTTCCAAAAATCTAATTGTGTTGAAATGAGACTCTCTCGTGTTGTTTCATCACCTAGCAATTTCTGTTGCCAAAGGGCATAATCTGCGTATTGAACTGGAAGTGTCTCCAGCTGTACTCTGTCACCTTGACATCGCGCTTTATATGCCGTTGTAAAATCTCTCGTTAACGGTTGTAATGACCAGCCATCCCCTACAATATGGTGCAATAGAATTAGCAATACATGTTCGTTTTCATTCACTGTAAATAGTTGCAAACGAACTGCTGGTTCAACATCGAGGTTAAAGCTATATCTTACCGCCTCTGCAAGCACACTTTCTAATTCATCTTTACACGTTCTTGTTACAATCATTTCTAAATTTAAATTTTCCATATCTAAAATTTTCTGATAGGAACTACCTAATACGTTAGGGAAAATTGTTCTAAGCGTTTCATGTTTCTCAATTACATCATAAAGGGCACCTTGCAATGCTTCCTCATTCAACTTTCCAGTCAAACGAATGACTAACGGAATATTATAAGTAGGGCTTGGACCTTCTAAACAATTTAAGAACCATAACCTACGCTGTGCAAATGAAAGTGGAACTTCACTTGGTCTACTTACTTTCTTAATAGCTGGTCGTGCATTTTTTGCTTGATCCAATTGCTTCGCTAGTTCAGCAACAGTTGGCGATTCAAATAGTTTTCCAATTCCTAATTCAACACTTAACGTTTCACGAATTCTTGCCATTAAACGAGATGCAAGAAGTGAATGGCCTCCCATTTCAAAGAAATTATCGTCTATACTAATACGAGAAACACCAAGTACTCCTGCAAATAAATCACATAATATTTCTTCTTTCGGATTTCTAGCAACTCTCTCCTTGTTCATTTCATTAAAATCAGGAGCGGGTAATTTCTTTCTATCAACCTTTCCATTTGGTGTTAATGGTAATTCTTCTAACAACACAAACGCTGATGGTACCATATAATTCGCTAAACTTTCTGAAACATAAGATCGAATTTCTGCAAAGTTAATTGTATCCTTCTCTTCAGCAACGATATACGCAATAATTCGTTTATCATTCGGGCGATCTTCTCGTACCATTACTACTGCTTGTTTAATATTTTCATGTCGTTGTAATACCATTTCAATTTCAGCTAATTCAATTCGGAAACCACGGATTTTTATTTGATGATCTGCTCGGCTCACGTATTCCAGCACACCATCGTTACGCCATTTCACAAGATCACCTGTGCGGTACATGCGCTTCCCTCGTTCTCCAAAAGGATTTGCAACAAATCGTTCCGCCGTTAACTCTGGTTTTCTTAAATATCCGTTTGCAAGTCCTTCACCCGCGATATATAATTCACCAATTACTCCAGGTGGAACTGGTTGTAATCCTGCATCTAATACATACACGTCTGTACTCCAAATCGGTTTTCCAATAGAAGGTATACCAATTTCATTTTCGTCGATGTTCTTGAAAGTAGACCAAATAGTCGTTTCAGTAGGTCCATATAAGTTTGTAATAGAGCAACCTAATTCTTTTAATGTATTTGCTAAATGAGCTGGAAGTGCTTCACCACCAACGAGCGCTTTTAGCCCTTGTAGTCTCTCTGGATATTCCGTTACTAACGCCTGCCAAAGCGTTGGTGTAGCTTGCATAATTGTCGCTCTTTCTTCTTGTAACAATGCCGTTAACGCAGAAGGTTCTTGAATTACTTCTTTTTGTGCGATTGTTAAACTTGCACCACTAATAAGAGGTAAATAAATTTCTAGTGCAGAAATATCAAACGCAAACGTGGTAACTGCTACTAAATGATCATTTTCATTTAATGAAAACATATCGTCCATAGCCAATAAAAAGTTACTTAAAGCTCTCATAGGAACAATTACACCTTTTGGATTTCCCGTTGATCCTGAAGTGTAAATTGTATACGCAGGCTTTAAAAGTGATTCATCTTTCCTAAATGGTAGATTCATATGAGAATATGCTTTTAATGCTAGTTCTGTTTCTTCTCGATCTAATTCGATTTTTTTTATATCATTTTCTATAACTAAAGTAGATGAAACAGATGAATGTGTGATGATATAAATTGGTTTTGCATCATTTACTATATAATTTATCCGCTCAGCTGGATATTCTGGATCTATCGGTAAATACGCTGCACCAGCCTTTAAAACTGCTAGCATGCTAACTACCATTTCTATTGATCTTGGAAACACTAAAGCTACAAACTGATTTGACCCTATTCCTTCTTCTACTAAATAGTGCGCTAGTTCATTCGCCCGTTCATTTAGCTCTTTATACGTAAGGTTTACTCCGTTACACGTAACCGCTATTTTATTTTGATTTTTTTGTACTTGTTTTTCAAATAATATAGGTAGAGAGATTAACTTATCAGCTTCCTTAGTTTCATTCCATTCCAATAAAACTTTATGATTTTCTTCAGGAAGAGTAATGTTTATGCTTCCAATCGACGCGTCTTTTTGATATGAACTTATCATTAATTCTAATACATTCATAAATCTCTCTTTTTGCAGCGTTAGTTCCGCGCCATTATATACTTCCGGATTCGCATCAAAATGAATCATTAACTCATTTTCATCGAAACTTTTATAAACATTTATCGATAAATCATCGACAGGTCCTGCTGATAAATTATGTGTAATACCACGATTCCCAGCAAAGTTAAGCCCATAATCAAAAGGCATAACATTCACTAACGGTCCGAATAACCTTTGATTTTCACCTAGTAACTTTAAGTCTCTTCTTAATTCCTCATGACGGTATTTATGATGACGACGTACGTCTCGAATTTCTTTAGAAACTTGCTTTAATAATTCCGCAAGAGTTATATTTGGAGTTACTGTGAGACGAAGCGGTACTAAATTCATTACCATACTCGGTGTATAAATAGATGCTGAACCTAGGCGCCCCATCATCGGTAAACCTAAAACAATATCATTTGCACCTGTTAATTTATGCATATAAATACTTGTTACAGCGACAATAAATTCTGGCCAACTTGTTAAGGAAACATTAATATCTTCTAATAAAATTTTCGTGCTAGATCTGGATAAATAAGCTGTTTCTCGTAAAAATCCATTTGATGTTCTCGGCGCTCGTTCTGCTAAGCTTACAACTTCTGGTTCATCTGTAAACTTCTCTAACCAAAAAGTACGATCTTCCTGAAATTGTTTCGACTCACGATATTCAATATCTTCTTGTACAATCTTTGAAAGAGAACCAAATGGCTTCCCTTTCTTATTTGTTTCTTCTATTAGAGATGTATACTCTTTCGCTACCTTTTGGCTAAGAAGTGAAAATCCATAGCCATCCATCACAATGTGATGGATGCGCTGATACCAAAAGAAACGATTATTTTCAACTTGAATAAGTGCTTCAGTAAATAATGTATCTGTTTTCAAATCGACTGGCATAGATAAATCATTTTTCATCCATAATTTAGCAGCTTCTTCAGGATTTTCTTCTTTACGAACATCAATAAAATGCATATGAAACTGTAATTCTTCAATAACTTGCCATGGTCCCATTTCATCCTCTTCGAAACGAACATGTAGTGTTTCTGCTTCTGTTACAACTTTACGTACTGCTAATTCAAAAATATCTTGATTAATATTTCCGTTTATTTCTACATATTCCCCAGTATTATAAATCGGATTCAACGGATCTAATTGCTGTGCAAACCACATACCAGTCTGCGCAGATGATAATGAATGACGAACCTTTTGACTATTAGGCATTCTTTACTACCCCTTTATTATGTAGTCTATATTAAAGTACATGTTCTGTTTGCGGAGATAATAAGCGGTACCAATCGACAACGGTTGGGTTCTCTGCTAAATCTGAAAAAGTGATTTCTTTTCCTTCGCGACGCCACTTCTCTACTAGACTCATAATTCTGACCGAATCGAGTCCTCTATTTAATAAATCTTCATCAGTTTCAACACTTTCTACTGGTTCACGAAGTAATTGTGCAACTAGTTCATGTACTTCCTGTAAAGTGATCCCTTCACTCTTATCGCCTTTTACATTTTGTAAATCTTTTAATAGTAAGTTGGTTGATGTCGTCACTGCACATCTATTAGATGCATACTCTAATGCTTGTTTATGATGCTCTAATGAAAAATCAGCAACTGCATCTGCTACAAAGAACGGCTCTATACCATCCATAAACGCTTCACAAGCTGTTAAAAGGCAGCCAATATGCGCATAAATACCGCAAATAATAAGTTGATCTCTTCCTTGCTCATTTAAAATTTCTAATAGATTTGTCTTTTTAAATGCACTATATCTCCATTTTGTTAAGAATATATCATTCTCATCAGGAGTAAGTTCATCGACAATTTTCTTTTTATCTGGTCCAGCAGGAATACCATCACCCCAGAAGTCTTGTAATAACCCTCGTTGTTCTAACGTTTGTCCACCTGGTTGTGCTGTATAAACAACTGGTATACCAAGTTCCTTACATCTTTCTCTTATCACCTTAATATTTGAAATGAGTTCTACTTTCGGTGACTCTTTATCGCTATATGCATCAAGAAAATATTCTTGCATGTCATGGATTAAAAGAACCGCACGTTTTGGATCTGGCGTCCAGTTCACTTTATTTTTTGGTAGTTCTGATTCAACTGGCATTTTGTATACTGAAATAGATGGGATAGCCATCTAATCACTTCCTTCCAATTTTTATATTCTTTATCGTTTTACGGTAATAAGCTTTTCAGCAATGACTTTACGTAATTCTTTTTTGCTTACCTTTCCAACACCTGTTTGCGGGAATGATTCAATAAATTCAATTCGATCTGGAATTTTATAAGCAGCTATACCACGTTCTCTTAAAAACATTTTTAATTCACTTACTGTCGGAGCTTGTCCGCGAGCTATAACAAATGCACAAGTACGTTCTCCTAAATAATCGTCAGGCATTGATACAATTGCAACATCATGTACTGCATCATGTGCTAATAGATGATTTTCAACCTCTTCCGCAGCAACTTTCTCACCACCACGGTTAATTTGATCTTTATCCCTACCTTCTACAATGATGTAGCCTTGTTCATTTACTTTCACAAGATCACCTGTACGATAAAATCCATCTTCTGTAAATGAACGTGCATTATGCTCTTCCGCTTTATAATAACCACGAATTGTATATGGTCCTCTTGTTAATAAACTTCCTACTTCACCAACTTTTACATCGTTATCATTTTCATCAACAACCCTTACTTCGTCGTATGTAGACATCGGTCTACCTTGTGTATGAATGATGATTTCTTCAGGATCATTTAATCTTGTGTAATTTACTAAACCTTCTGCCATACCGAACACTTGCTGTAACGTACATCCAAATGTAGGGCGTATACGCTTTGCAACCTCAGCGCCAAATTTCGCACCTCCGACTTGAATCACTTCTAGGCTCGATAAATCGTTATTACGAGAAGATGCAGCATCAAGCCAGATCATTGCTAATGGCGGAACGAGAGCAGTAATCGTAACTTTTTCTTTTTCTATAAGAGCAAATGCCTCGTCTGGACTACCTCCATTTGCCAACACTACTTTTCCACCCGCATAGAAAGTTCCAAATGTCCCTGGAGAACTCATCGGGTAATTGTGTGCTACTGGAAGAACTGCCATATAGACGCTATCCGTATTCAAATTACAAATTTCAGCGCTAACACGTAAACTATAAATATAGTCATCATGTGTTCTAGGAATTAATTTAGAAAGTCCTGTTGTCCCTCCTGACAATTGAAGAAACGCAACATCACTTGGCTGAACTTCTGGTAATGGAATGGAATCTATATACAGATCACTTATGTTCACAAACTCTTCTTCTTCTCCTACTACAATTACATGTTGTAAAGTTGGCACTTTCTCTTTCACTTCTCTTGCTAGTTTTCGATAATCAAAGCCGAGGGCCTTATCTGAAATAACATATGCACTCGCCTCACCAAATTCACAAAAATAACTAATTTCACTGCTTCGATGCGAAGGTAGTGCAAAGACAGGAAGTGCTCCAATTCGAAATAGCGCAAAACATATTTCGAAAAACTCGATAACGTTAGGTAATTGGATTACAACTCTATCCTCTTGCTTTATTCCTAAGTTCAGTAAACCTGACGCTAAGCGATCTACTTTTTTATCAAGCTCACTATACGTTATATGCGTATTACCACTTACAACCGCAATTTGATCTCCATATTTTTCAGCCCGCTCTCTTAACATCCCGCCAAATGTTTCACCAAGCCAACACCCTTCCTCTCGATAGTGATCGGCAAATTCTTTTGGCCACTTTGTATAACCTGTTAACATTCTTTCTTCCCCCTATTTTTCATTCAATGAATTATCACTTAAACCTAGAGCCTTCAGCATTGTTTGGAACTTAGCTGATGTTTCTGCTAACTCATCTTCTGGTTTTGACTCAGCAACAACTCCCGCTCCTGCAAATAGTCGAAGTGTATTTTCTTGCACTTCAGCACAACGAATTGTAACAATCCATTCACCATCTCCATTTAAATCGCTCCACCCTAGCATTCCTGTAAAGAATTCACGGTCAAATGGCTCAATTTTTTGAATGGCCTCTCTCGCTTCTTCCATAGACGTTCCGCAAACTGCTGGCGTAGGATGAAGTGCAATTGCTAATTCTAAAGAAGTAGTATTCGGATCCTTTAGTTCACCTTTCACTTCAGTAGACAAATGCCACATCGCTTCACTATGAATAACAGATGGTTTTTCTGGAACATGTAATGTGTGACAGTATGGGCGAAGCGCAGCAGCAACCGCTTCTACTACTACCGCATGTTCATGTAAATCTTTTGGTGAAGAAATTAATTCCTTTGCTCTTCTCTTATCTTCCACTGAATCATCACTACGTGGTCTTGAACCAGCTAACGGATTAGAAATAACTTGCATACCATTACGTGAAACGAGTAATTCAGGACTTGCTCCAATTAATGTTTTATTACACTCGTTTTCATCTTCCGGTAAATTCACAGCAAATGTATAACCGTGGTTATTATGCTCTGCTAATTCTCGAAGAAGTTTTTGCTTATTAATCTTTTTGGAAGATTTAACATCTAACGATCTAGATAGAACGATTTTCTTTAAATCTCCGTTTTGTATTTTTTCAATTCCTTGCTTCACACCATTCATATACACTTCCGGATCTGGTATAGGCGTCATTTCAAATGTTAAGTTTTCATTTGTTTCAAGCTGATTTGTTGTATCTAATTGTAATCGTTCAGATATTCTGCTATATTCTGGTACGATAAGTTGCACTTCTTTTCTGCGATCAAATGGCAAAGCACCGACAACGATAGGATTCGGATTTCCAGCTTGTTTTGCATTACGTAATACTGCCTGTACTAGTTCTGGAAAACTTTCAATTTCACGATGTTTTACTGTAGTAAACTCTCCTTCTGTCAATATCGTTCGAGTTGGTGAAGCAAAAAAGAATGAAGATTCAGTCTTATAATCTTCTAATAATTGTTCTGACAGTTCCTTTACAGCCGTAAGTTCATTCATAGTATAGTAGCCCCCTATTTTTTTATTAAACGCCTAATGTAGCTCCGCCATCGACACATAAATTGTGCATTGTAATGTGACTTGCTTTATCTGAAGCTAAAAACAATACCGCTTCGGCAATTTCTGAAGGCTTTGCAATTTTTTGTAATGGTATACCAAGTCTATATGTACTTTGAGAACCAGCAATGATATTTTTTGCTCCATTCTCATCTGCCCATAGTAAGCGTTGCATTTCAGTTTCAGTTGAACCTGGAGAAACTAAGTTACAGCGAATGTTACATGCTGCAAGTTCTAATCCTAAACACTTCATAAACATCGTCGTTGCAGCTTTGGATGCCGCGTACGCAGCCATCTCCATTCTCGGGGTATTTGCTGCATTTGAACCAACTGTAACAATTGCCCCTGACTTTCTTTGCATCATGTACTTACTTACCGCTCGTGACATATAGAAAACTCCTGTAGAATTTACAGAGAATGTTTTATTCCAATCTTCATCACTTAAAGAGTGAATTGCTCCCATACGTAAAACCCCTGCAACATTTACTAATATATCTATCGGCGCTATATCATTTTCAATACTGTTTACCATATCTTTAACAGCGGTACTATCACTCACATCTAAACGAAACGTTTTCAAGCGTGTTTCATTTAATTCATTTTGATTTAAGAGTACGTTTAACCCTTCTTCATTTTGATCAGCCGCAATAACTGTAGCTCCTCTTTCTAAAAACATTTTGGCAACAACACTACCTATACCTTGGGCTGCACCTGTTACTAAAACCGTTTTCCCATCAAATTCCCCTAAGTTCATTTCCTCTATCCTTTCATTTGAAAATTAATCTAATTAAACAAATAATGATAACGATTATCATTATCAATGTAAAAAATAATACACTTACTAAACTAATTGGTCAAGTGTACTTTTCATCAAAATATTATTCATTGATAATGTTTTTCATTTAATATTCTTACATCGAAATGATAATCTTTCTCAATAAACTTGTCAACCTATTTTTATTTTTCAGACAAAATATTTTAGTGATTCTCAATACAATTACATCTAAAAGCAATAATAAGTACCTACATTACACATTTAAACTCCTTTTTTGTAAAATTGAAGAAGATAAACTGTAGATACCTTCATTTACAAAGCCTTATCAAAAACTCAAGTATATATTTTCTCAACATTTTTCTGAAAATATCGAGAAAATATATCTTGCAATTACTGATGTATGTCTTGTTTATAATTTAAGATTTAATACATATTTCGAATATAATGTATTACTTTTAATATTCCAATATAATCCAAATGAGTGTTTCACTCACTTTTTTTGTCTCAAATGATCCCAAAGATTATATAACCTCGTTAGAATAATTCATAAAAAAGCACCCTATTTAATAGGATGCTTTTTCGTAATCATAGTGTGATAGACGATTTATATACTTATGCTACGCTGCGATACTCATCTTCTCGCTCTTTTTTCTGCTTAGGTGCTTGAATTACAATTGCTATAATAAATGACACGACACATAATACGCCGATCACCATAAAGGTTGGTTTGAATCCACCCAGAAGTGCACCGATAAAGGAACCTGCAAGCGCTCCAAATCCAAATCCTTGATACACAATTCCGTAGTTCTTACTATGGTTTTTCATACCATAGAAATCACCGACGATAGCTGGGAAAATAGTGATATTTCCACCAAAGCAAAATGCTACACTTGCTACACATACGAAGTAAATACCATAATTTAAATCTATGAAACTTAGAACTAAGACTGAACTTGCCATAACAACAAAAGTACCAGTAACGATTTTTAAACGACCGATTTTATCTGATAACGGTCCTAAAATAATACGACCTAATGTATTGAAGATTGCAACCATAGCCACCGCATTAGCTGCTGTCGCTGCGCTAAGTCCTACAAGTTGAACACCAATATCTTTTACCATACCAATTAAGTATAAGCCACTCATACATGATGTAAATAACATTATAAATAATAAGTATACTTGTTTTGTGCCTAACATTTCTTTCGTTGTATATTCATGAGTTTTTGTTTCATGAACCGCACCTTGATCAGCAGCTTGATGGATTAAACAAGCTCCAAGGACAATCATAGCTGTAACAATTAAACCCCAGTATATAAACGCTTGTGATACGCCAACTGATTCAATTAACTGTGCGTTAACGTATTTAAAGATTAAGCTACCTGAACCATATGCAGAGACAGAAATTCCAGCAATTAAACCTTTACGCTTTGGAAACCACTTTATTAAATTGGATAGTGAAGTGATATATGCTGTACCATCTGCATAACCTACAACAACTCCTGCTAGTACATACAGCAATATTAATGAAGAAGCTTGTGAACTAAGTACTAACCCAAGTCCTAATGCCAGTCCAGCTATCATAATAAGTTTACGAAGTCCCCATTTTTCTTGCAATTTACTTGCAAATAAAGTTGAAAATGCTAAGGAAAGACTAGTAATTGAGAAAGTTATAGCAACTGCGTTAAGACTCCAACCGTATTTGCTAACTAAAGGCTGATTGAATAAACTCCATGTATATATTGTTCCAAGCCCCATTTGTACGATGACTGTGCCAAGGACAACCAGCCATGGATTAACATTTGATTTTTTCATACCTTCCCGCCTCCTCTTTCTATTTCAATGCTTTTCGCTAAATTTACTTTTTTTATGTTCATATTGACCACCTCTTTTGATTTAACACCTTCATTGTATAAGATGTTCCCGCTTATGTAAGCACTTACAAGACAGAGCGTCAAAAATATGGAATCAGTTACAGAAAACGAAGGACGAAATACAAAAAAAGAATTATTAAATACGTAAGTAGCTATTATCATGTTTTACATCCGTATGACTTACAGCTGTTTTATCCTCTTCTTTTATAAAAATTATTTCTCAAGTTATATCATAGCTAGATTACAAAATTTTGATTTTCCTATACAAAGAGAAAAAAATGATTTTTACACTACGATGCACTTTATTTTTTATAAAATAAAAAAATATTTTATTGATAAACAAAACTAAATATTCACTAATATATCTATACGTGGTTTAATATATATAATAAAA
>NZ_BPLI01000057.1:0-44446 GCF_019656175.1 Bacillus sp. BML-BC051 | reverse complement strand
TTTTCTGTTTCTTCACCTGGCTTTTCTGGACCTTTACTTGGTTCTTTTTCATTCAATACTTCTTTTTTCGCTACTTTATTTGCTACAACGTTTACTTCTACTGTAACGTCTATCGCTTTGTAACCTTCTGGTGCTTTCGTTTCTTCTAACGTATACTTACCTGGCACTAAGTTTTCGAATGTAACAACACCATCTTTATTTGTTGTTTTCGCCTCTCCAACTATTTGACCATTTTCGTTTTTTAGTCTAAATTCCGCGCCTTCTAGCACATTTCTGCTCTCAGCATCCTTTTTGACTACCTGTAAGCTTCCCAACGCTTTCACATTTTTAACTATTACCGGTACTACTTTGTTCTCTTCCACAGTAACTTCAATTTCTTCTTTTAGTAATTTATATCCCTCTGGTGCTTTCGTTTCTTTTAATGTATATTTACCTGGTTCTAATTTCTTAGAGATTACTTTACCTGTCTTATCTGTTCGTAATGTATCTATTTGTTTACCATCTTTATACACTTCAAATTCTGCACCTGGTAATAACTTTGTTTCATCACTTGCATCTAGTTTTACAATTTCAAATTGACCAGTTACTTTTTCAACGGATGGTTTATTCCATTTCGGCCAATTAAATTTAAAGTTATGAACCTCAAAGCCATCTCTTTGGTGTAATCCACCAACAAAGGCTTGTCCGTTGATTGAACCACCCTTTGTATCTACAACTGCATTAGGTGCAAACACACTACCTACTACACCATAGCCTTTAGTTGTTATTTTTGTAGCGTTTGGAAACACCCAAATAACTTTACTAGCTAACTCCGTAAAAGATGAATTAGGATCATATGCTTGAGATGTATTAATTAAGTCTGTAGCCATCCCAATGTTTTTTGTATCATACAAAATTGCACCGCCACCAAAACTCACTTCTTCTGCATCTGAATAAATAACAATAAAATCTTTATTATCTGCATTCGGAAGAAAAACGTCTGTTACATCAAATGTTTTCTTTCCCGTTTGGCCTGAAGAGACATAAATATTAGGGTTTTTTACATCTTCACCAATCCCAAAACTCATATTAAGTTTTGGTTTATTAGTATGTAATTGGCCCGCATCCTCAATTACACTATCAACGTCTATTCTAAACTCTTTAAATTTAGCATTAATCTCCGCTTGCTCTTTATAAGAGATACGGTCATATGATGATTTCATTGCACCTTCTGGGTCACCAGCTTTTGTCATCGCCACTGTTCCATCTTGAATAATTACTTGTCCTGTTCCCGCTTTCGTAAATTGACCACCTAGCAATAATGATGGATACCCTTCATCTATCCATGGTGCTCCAGCTAAGTTCCACGCTCCAGTTGCAGCTGCTAAAACTGTATAACTCGATGCATTCATATTTTTTTGAACAGCCATCGCGCCCTCAATATCCGCACTCGTTGCACTATGATCTCCAAAAATGATTGCATTGTAATAAGATACATCACCTAAACCTTTTAATTCTGGTGTAGCTGCCTCTGCTTTATTTGGTAAATGGATTAGAAAATTCATACATACTAGTAACACGACTATAAAACTACTACTTAATTTTTTTATTTTTTGATTAAATGATTTCTTCAAAAAATTCATTCCCCCTTTTAAATTTCCTAAAGCTACAAAAAGAAGTACATTTCATATGTACCAAGCCTTACTCACATTAACTTAAAATAATCCATTTAAATAAAACAAAGACACTCTACAACTAATTAATAAGATTACTACAATTCATTTTTGAAATACTACGTGAACGAAACTATCATGCGGAAATATTTTTACGTATAGGAGCTCAATAAAATTAACCTGAAGAATATTTCATGTGGTGTAACTATTTTGGCAACATCACCCACTTTACAACAGTTTTCTAAATGATTCAAGTAAATTGTATGAACCTCAGACACAATTTATCCGGTAAAACGTTTTCATTTTTCGAATAAAACTAATAAAAAAACGTAGCCAAAAAGCCACGTTTTTCTTTCATCATTTCGGTGTATTTTTATGATTCTTCAAAAACGGAAGCGGGAATTGCTTACGGAAATGTTCTTTAATCATATACTCTACACCGTTCTCACTATTTGAACGTGTAATCCAGTCAGCTGCTTGTTTTAACTCTACAGGCGAGTTCCCCATTGCTACCCCGAGTCCTACATTTTCAATTATTTCTAGATCTTCTAAACTATCTCCAATCGCAACCATTTCGTTTAGCGAAATATTTAAATGCTCTCCAAGCAATTGTAATCCACGTAATTTTGATACATTTTGCGGCAAAATTTCTATTCGTTTTGAATCACACTCAACATACTCTATATCTTGGAATGCTTTTCTTAATGTATTTAGCCCTCGTTCTTTTTCACCTTTACTTTGGAAAATAACATCAATTTTTGGCGCTGCTACTGGATGATCACGGAGCGCATCACCTAACGAGTCTACAAACTGAACAGGATAAAATAACGGATCTGCGCTTGATAATACAGTACGCGCAATTAAGTTTGGTGTATTTCTCTCACGATTTCCGATTGAAAATCGTTCATGAGAAATGCGGACGTTACAATCGAAGTGCTCTAACACTTGCACAATGTTAAACGTCTTCTCTTCCGATAATCTTCTTTGAACGTACGGCTTATCTAACGTCGCTGAAACGAAAGCACCGCCATGTGTCACTAATATAGAATCTAATTTTAACGCCTTTGCTACCTTATAAGCGGATTGAAAATTACGGCTCGTAAATAATGTAACGTATACATCTTTTCTTTTCACAAATTCAATCGTTTCTCGTAATCCTTTTGCAATTTTTCCGTTGTTGTATAGTAGTGTCCCATCTATATTAAGAGCTAGTAAGCGATAAATCATGTCGCACTCCCCCTCTTCGCTGTTGTACTCTATCCATAATTTATGAAATAAATGTAGCAAATAGAACGAGTTAGAATTACTACTGAAAATTTGGTTTACTATATACATATACACTCAGCAAAGGAGATAGTACAATGCAAGCACCACCTTCCTTTTATGAAGGCGATACGTTAGAAGTCGCAAAGAAATTACTCGGACAGAAACTTGTACATATTGTAGACGGAGTAAAACGAAGCGGAATCATTGTAGAAGTAGAAGCATATAAAGGTCCGGATGATAAAGCCGCGCATAGTTACGGCGGCAGACGAACGGATCGTACAGAAGTCATGTTTGGCGCACCGGGACATGCTTACGTATATTTAATTTACGGTATGTATCATTGTTTTAACGTCATTACAGCGCCAGTTGGCACCCCGCAAGGTGTTCTCATTCGAGCCCTTGAGCCAGTAGATGGAATCGAAGAAATCAAACTAGCACGCTACAACAAAACAGACGTTACAAAAGCGCAGTATAAAAATTTAACGAATGGCCCTGGCAAACTATGCCGTGCGCTCGGAATTACGTTAGAAGAACGAGGCGTATCCTTACAAAGCGATACATTACATATTGAACTCGTCCCAGAAGAAGAACACATATCATCACAATATAAAATAACAGCAGGACCTCGCATTAACATCGACTATGCTGAAGAAGCTGTACATTATCCATGGCGTTTTTATTATGAAGGGCATCCGTTCGTTTCAAAGAAATAAACATATGTAAAGGGAGAGACTATGAGGGGCAAACCTGAACTAAAAATAGAATCAGAAAAAGTATATAAAACGAAGAAAAACCCTAATGGAATGTTTGTAGCGCGAATACTACAAGTTCCGAAAGCAGAAGATAAATTAGACTTTGTGCTTATTCTACAAACTAGAAAAACGAAACATATTATTTATAACAAAATTTTAGTCACAACAGATAACGACTATTATTCTTTCCGACTCGCACGTGGAAATATGGAATAGTCATCCTTATATACTATTACAGTGTGGGATCAGCTTGGCCATCAATTAATAGAAGTATCAGCCTTAACTGGTAAAGAGAATTATTTCATTTCTGATGAGCATTGTTCCGCATATCGGGAGTAACCTAAAATAAAAGAGAAGCCAAATCGGCTTCTCTTTTTACTCCGCGCCTTCCGCAGTTGCAATATTATCCTCTAAGTTTTCTCTCGATAATTCAGCCGCCATAAAGTCAGCTGTTTCTGGAAGTGCTAAATGCATATGAGCTTTTTGACAAATTTGGATCGTACAGTTTTCAACAACATAATCGAAAACATGTCCGCCTCCGCTTCTTGCATCGTCAATGTAATGTAAGTGGAAACCAGCTACACCAATGCCTTGCGCATAATCTGGTGTCCAAAATCCAGCAAGCGTACCTTCTGTCTCTTTAAACGAAAAGATTGGTTGTGATTTCGTCACTTCAACGAGCGGTGTATACGGTTTTTCTTGTCTTGGAACAGTTCTCGTTCTTACTTCACGGAACGTACCGTCCATTCTAATAGCGTAAAATAAGTTTTTACTTGGCATTAATTCATGTAATAATGCCTCAACTTCTTCACGATTCATCGGACGCTCTACCGTATAACTCATTTCTTTTTCAAAAAACGTTACAGTCGCAAACGGTGTTGTTTCTTCCGGTTCTACTTTTTCTGCTGAACCGTCTGAACGTAAATGATAAAATTCGTTATCAAATGCAATCATTTCACCATCTAATTGATCAAATGTGCCGATGCCGAAATCACCACGTTCTTTCAATTCCTCAAAGCTAATTACACCATCATATATACCATCTAATAGCGCAAGCATTGTAGATGTTTGATATACTTCATTACTCGTTTTCGTTCTTTTTGCATCAATATCAATGAATTGTGCAACAGTCATCTCAATCATGCCTCCATTAGTTTAATTGGTTTGGTAATAATTTTTCGCTTAATTTAATGTTGTCACGGTAGTCAATTGGAATATCAATAATGACAGGACCTTCTGCTTCTAACGCTTCTCTCAATACACCTTCTAATTCATCTGGTGTATTGACACGAAGACCTAACGCCCCGAAACTTTCCGCATATTTCACAAGATCAACATCGCCAAACTCAGTAGCTGATGTTCTGCCGTATTTCATCATTTGTTGGAACGCAACCATATCGTACGTACCATCTCTCCATACGAGATGTACAATTGGAGCATTTAAACGTACCGCTGTTTCTAATTCCATCGAAGAGAATAAGAAACCACCATCACCTGACACGGAAACAACTTTCTTGCCCGGTTCAACTAAAGTAGCGGCAATTGCCCAAGGAAGTGCAACACCTAACGTCTGCATACCGTTACTAAATAATAGTCTACGTGGTTCATAAGAACGGAAACATCTTGCCATTCAAATAGAATGTGAACCGATGTCACATGTAACGGTTGTATCGTCACTAATTAAAGAACGAAGTGTACGAATGACTTGAAGTGGATGCGTAACACCTTCTGAAGCACGGTTTGGAACTTCTGCTTGTTCTGATAATTTCGCGCGTAATCGTTCTAACACTGCTTCTGATTTCGAACTTAATACAAGTTTCGGTAATTTCTCCGCGATGCTATTTACTGTTAAGGCAATATCACCAATTAATTCGCGCTCTGGTTGATAATCATGGTCGATATCTGCTTGATGATCATCAAGATGAATAATCGTTCTGTCTCCAAGCTTATTCCAGAATTTCGGATCATACTCAATCGGGTCATAACCGATCGAAATAACAAGGTCTGCTTCTTCTAGTAAAATATCACCTGGTTGGTTACGGAATAATCCAACGCGACCGAAGAAATGATCTTCTAACTCACGCGAAATGGCACCAGCTGCTTGATATGTTTCAACGACAGGAAGTTCTGTATCCGCAATTAATTCACGAACAGCTTTCGTCACTTCATTTGTGCTCGCTCTCATACCGAGTAAAATAACCGGTAATTTCGCTGCTTTTATTTTTTCTACTACATATGTAATTTCATGTGTGGGAGCGATTCCAAGCTGTGGCTTAGAAAGCGCACCGATAGACTCTACAGTCGTTTCCGCAGTCATAACGTCTTGCGGAAGACTTACTAAAGTAGCCCCTGGATTTGTGGAAGTCGCACTTCGGAATGCATTTGATAGTGCTTCTGGCACATTATCAGGATGCTCTACTTCTACGCTATATTTTGTAATTGGTTCGAATAGTGCAGCATTATCCATAGATTGATGCGTACGTTTTAATCGATCTGTACGTGGAACTGCACCAGCTAAAGCAACAACGGGATCACTCTCCGCATTCGCAGTAACAAGACCTGTCGCTAAATTTGATGTCCCTGGTCCTGAAGTTACAAGACACACACCCGGTTTCCCTGTTAATCTACCAATAGCAGCTGCCATAAATGCTGCGTTTTGTTCATGACGACAAACAATTAACTCTGGTCCTCTTTCTTGCAGTACATCAAATACAGAGTCAATCTTCGCTCCTGGAATACCGAAAACATGTGTCACACCTTGTTTAATTAAACAATCAACAACAAGATCTGCTCCTTTTGTCTTTGTCTTCACGTCGTTTGCTTTTACACCTGTACTCAAACTAATCATTCCTTTATTTCATAATGTGTGTAATAAAGATTTTTTAACTTCACCTAGTTAATTAACGTGGTGAAGTATTATTTATCATTATAGTACAAATGCATTATTTTTCCAATGATATGAATTTGACAGTTTTTTGACAACCGATAAGGAATACGCTTACAACCCTTTACTTATCCTAAAATAATATTTTTATAACTTCTCTAAAATGTAAGAGAAACTTCCATCTCGTTATAGTATTAAAATCTTAACAGTACCTTGCAAAGAACACTAGCAAATGATATATTTGTAAATATTGGAATACCCATTAATTGGAACACTTTTTGCCACTCGTATCCCCCTTTTCAAAAGATAAGATTCTCAGCTGTAATTCATCATTCTATAAAGGAAAGTGATTGTTATGAACAAAAGTGAATTTTTGGAACAACTTAGTTCCTCCCTGCAGAATATACCTCATGTAGAAAAGAAAGATATTATTTCGGAGTATGAAACCCATTTTATCAGTGGTAAACAAGATGGGAAATCTGATGAAGAAATTGCTAGAAAACTAGGAAACCCTAAAACGATTGCTAAAGAACTTACTGTTTCCTATGCAATAAGCAATGCTGACAATAAACGAAGCTTTAAAAATATGATAACCGCACTATTTTCTGTTATGAGCTTAAGTGTTTTAAATTTTACCTTTATCATTATCGCCTTTTTCGTACTACTCTTTTTATTACCGATTCTTCTAGCACTTATCATTGCTACTCCATTATTAATCATTTCACCTATTTTATTAATAGGGTTAGGATTTTTCAAAGGATTTCATCAAATTAGTTATTCCGATGTTTACAATGTGTTTATCGCTTTTTGCAGCGGTTTACTCATATCCGTCATATGTTATCAAATGGTCAAACATCTATACGCAACTTTAGTAAAGTATTTGAAATGGAATATAGCTATTTTACAAAGACACTAATGAATAAAAAAGGAGATTAAAATGAAGAAATATACTTTATATTCACTCATACTACTTACTCTTTTATTTCTAGCAGCTTGTTCAAACAGTGCAGAACCTAAGGAAGAAAACGATGTACAATCTATTAAAGATGTTACGATTAAAATTCCTGAAACTATATTCACTTCCTCCAAAAAGAATGAAACGATTAACGAAGATGAAATGAAACAAAATATAAAAACGTATTTAGATTATAGCGGAGAGTTATACGAAAACATCGTCCCACTTTCGTCAGCCATGTCTGACGAGAAGGTTACTGAATCCGACCGAGAGAAATTAAAACAACTAATAGATTTAGCAAAACAAAATGATGCGAATTTCCATAATTTTATTAGTAACAATACGATCCCCAATGATTACAAACAGCCTTCAAAGGAAATTCATGATTACATTTCAGCGTCTACGGCACTTTCAGTAGAACTAGAGCAAGAATTAGACAAACTAGCCCAAGATGGTAACTTATTCAAAACTGATTTTTCTTTTACAAAACGCTTTGAAAAAGTTAATGGTAGGAAGCAAAAAGAAATTGAAACATTTTTGAAGGAAAAGAATATTAAGACGGAGTATTTCCACAAATAAGAAACAAAAAAGACGCCCCTACAGGGGCGTCTTCCTTCATTACGCTTGTTGTTGCGCGTTATATAAATCTTCAAGTGGCTTCATGATAATTTTGTTAACGTCAGTGATAACGATGTTTAGGCGTTGTTCAGTTTCCATTAACTTTGTGATTTTAGCATCTTGTTGAATGCGAGCTACAACTTCTTGTGCTTTTTGGTTATCTTCTTCAGAGATTTCTTGACCTTGCATCATTTTTTGTTGTAGGCCAAGTTGCATTGTACGGAACTCATCGAATAAGTTCTTTGAAGCTGTATCAGCTTGAACTGCTGCGTAGCTTGCTTTTAATGTTTGGAAATCTTCGTTTTCAGCGATTGCTTTTTGTAATTCATATGCAACATCATGAATGTTTTTTGTCATTTTATTTTTCCTCCTTTAGAAGGCTAGCGCTTTTCGCTCACACTGCCTTTTCAGTGCATTTACATACGCACCTCTTCTTACCATATCAAACTATGCAAGAGATGTGAAGAAATTTCACTTTTATTTCTATGTACTCATCTTATTATTTAAGAAACAACAGTAACAGTCCTTGCAAGAGTCCAATCATCCCGCCTAATAAGGCACCTAAATACGTAATCATTTTTAGTTCATTTTTTGTAATGGATAGAACTAAATCTTCTAGTCTCTCTGTTGAAAATGTGGATACTTCTTGCTGCACAATTTCCGCAAGATGGAGATTCTTTAATATACTCGCTACGTTTTCTGTCCCCCACTTTAAGCCTTTCGTTACTGCACTTGGGACTACCTTTTCCATGATTGTTTCTCGAACTGGCTCACATACTTGCTGCACAGATTGGTTTAAAAACTTACTCACTGTTTCCTCCACTTTAACTGCTGATAATATAGAGCTTACAATCATTTCTTTTTCTACAAACGTTTCTACTTCTTTTACATCTCTTCCTTTTAACTTCTCCCACTCTTTTTGCAGTACATCAGTTAAAAGTTGCTTTGTGCCATCTTGCCCTAAAAACTTAATAACTTCTGGCTGCACACGATCCACTACACTTACATTCCCTAAAAACATTCCGACTAAGTTAAGCAGCGTTCCCCTAGAAGCAAAGAAATCATCAATCATTTTTGAAAGACGTGCTTTCCCTTCTTCACTTTCAAAAAAACTAATTCCTCGATCTAAAATAAACGCCGAAACATTTGGGATTGTATTCTCTATTTTTTCATGAACAGAATGAGGTAAAGCCTGTTCCCATGTATATGTATAGTACTCCGCTAAAAATGCCTCTATTTTTTCTGTAATCACATGTTCGATTTTCTCGGTTGCTTCTTTTTCTACATGCGCTACGTTCCATTTTTCTAACATTTGTCGCAGTGATTGTTCATTCGTCATTACTTTATCCACTTCTACTTGTGCCCAGTGGATTAAACCTTTTTGAAACTCTTCATTTGTTAGTTTCTTTCCAATTCCTTCTGGCGTTAACAAATGCTCGACAACCATTTTTCCTAATTGAACAGCAAGCTCATCGCGGCGCTTCGGAATTAACCCTGGTGTAAATGGAACTTGAAACTTTCCAATATAAATAGGGCGATGAGGACGAAATAACATTTTTATCGCTAAATGATTTGTGAATCCTCCAATAATTGCTCCGAGCCCTGTCGTCGTTAACATACTTAACCATATATTCATTACAATCAACCTTTCGCTTCTCCAAAACTATAGCATATCATCATACGGACAAAAGTATAATGGTATAAAAACGTATTTGCAATATATAGCTTCGCCTATTGTGCCAACATTTTGTTAGTAAAGGAGTGATTTCGTTGGTTCTCGGTATTTTAACTTCTCACCCTCATTATGAGCAAACGTATTACACCGAAATCGCTAAACGCGCTCGGCTTTATCATAATGTCGTTGCCCAGTTTACGCCATTTGGTATTGATCCTAAAACAGATCTTGTCTCTGGTCTGATTTATGATACAGATACAGGAAAATGGAAAGAGCAAACATTCCCTATTCCTTCTTATATATACGATCGTTCTTCTTTTAACGAGGAAACAGACTTCGAAAAAGCAAAGTCAATTATTCACTCATTACACAACCGTCCTACCACTACCTTTTTAAATAACACACTTATTGACTTAAGCGAACTACATGATGTATTTCTCACGAATAAAAAATTATCTCCTTATATACCAAAATTTGAAATAGCAACGATACAAAACATTTTCAAACTGTTATTAAAAACAAAAGATATTATTATACGTCCTACTCATACACATTCCAATGAAAGTCTGTACCGGATTGCTTACAAAAATAAAACATTTCATATCGATACGATAAATGACGCCTATCATACTTCCGCTCAAATCAAACGGACAGATGAATTTATATCTTGGTACAAATCTAATATACGGTCAGCACGTTACATCACCCATACCATGCTGCAGCCACCAAATCAATTAACATACCCACTCCATATTCGAACCATTTTGCAAAAAAATAAAGAACAAAAGTGGAATGCTATCGGCCAATTTATACAAAAAAGCTCATTTCCAAATCAACTTTTACTTTCGGTAACGGATGATTCCTCGCTGCATTCATTTTCAAAAGTTAAATACGTATTATCTAGTACCGGTGTACAATTATTACAGGACGCTTTACACGATATTATAAATGAAGTGTTCCAAACATTAGATCAATCTTATTCTTCGTTATTCGAGTTAGAGCTTTCCACCATTATGGATCAAAAGGGGGCCATTTGGCTTATGTATGTCAACACGATTCCCCCGTACGAACATTACATTCGTCACAGTGATTCATTAGCCGAAAAAATATATCACGGACCACTAAAATTTAGTCGCTTCACACCATAATGAAAGGGGGGAAACCCATTTTGAAAGAGCACATATATACGTTAAACATTTCAGATGAGCATCCAAACAGTATTACTTTACCTTATATTTTTTCCATTACACCACCCATTACATCCCTTTCCTTCGGCGTACGCCATGTTGCAAGTGAAGAAGTAAAAATTCATTACTCCTTTACTCGCGAAATCATTATCGGACAACAAATTGCAGAGAAGCTTTTGCTTCCTCATTCCACTACCATTCATGCATTCACGCAAAATGAAACCATTATTTTCGGACCATTAATCGGGATTTTCACAACTGGTTTTAACGATGACTCTTCTAACCCTTTAGGAAGCCGATCAACTTCTCTTGGCGAGTTACTAACGCCGCCATTCACCTTGCGACCATTTGTATTCGTTTTTGGTGTGCAACATATAAACTGGGAAGATGAAACGATTGAAGGATATTTCTTTCAAGAGGAAAAGTGGATAAAGAAAAAAGTCCCTTTACCGAATGTCATTTACGACCGATTACCAAATCGTAAAGCCGAAAATTATAAACCGATCGTAAGAGCAAAAAGAAAATTAGAGCATGACTATGCTATTCCATGGTTTAATCCAGGATTTTTTAATAAATGGGAAGTGCACCAACTTCTTATGAAAGATGAATCCATTATGCCGTTATTACCAAACACAGAAACATTTCAGCACTTCGAGCAAGTTGAACGATTTCTCGGAACGTATAAATCGATTTACATGAAACCGATTCACGGCAGCTTCGGTAGAAATATTCATCAACTATTTTATTCTCAAGCAGAGAATTGCTACTACTGTCGTTATCGCGAAAATGAAGAAAACAAACTAAGAAAGTACCAATCATTAGAAACGCTTCTAAACCATGTGTTAAAAGGACATGATTTAAAAAAGTTTATCGTACAACAAGGTATTCCATTACTTCGCTTCGATGGGCAACCTGTTGATTTCCGCATTCATACAAATAAAAATCATTTCGGCCAATGGATGGTCAGTGCAATCGTTGCAAAAATTGCTGGCAAAGGTAGCTTAACAACGCATGTAAATAGCGGTGGCGATACAAAATTACTACAAGAACTTTTTCCTGATTCAACAAAACAAGTTCAAATTGAAAATAAATTAAAACAAACTGCCTTACAAATCAGTTACGCGCTCGATGAACAAGTAACCGGAAATATTGGAGAAATTGGTTTTGATATCGGTTTAGACACGCAGGAAAACCCGTGGCTCTTTGAAGCAAACTCTAAACCTGGGCGAACTGTATTCCAAGATGAAAAGTTAAAAGAGCAAAGTGAACTAACGCGCCAATTATTTTACGAATATGCCATCTACTTAACTGAACATTCTTTGCGCGATGCAAAAGAAAAAATGTCTCAAATAAAATCAGGAGCTTCCTCAAGCACTGAGCATATCCCTTCCCCTATGATTCACTCACAAATACAAAAACAAAAACTTCCACCTCATTCATAAGGTGGAAGTTTTCTATTTACACAAGTTTCACTACAACCTCTGTTTCCACATTACATACTCCGCAATAAAAAATATGATTGCAGTATTCATTTGAACTATTATGTGTTAAACCATCTACTGCACTTAATAATTCTTGGTCCATATACGCACTATAATCGTCTATGTAATCTACAGCCTTCCCATAATCTTGGAGTATACTTTGGCAATTTTGACAAGAATATGTTTGTGATTCTAATGCATTGCAAAGCGGGCAAATTCCCATCACGATTCCTCCATACGTTATCATTTACAAGCTGATTGAAGAGAGCATCTAGCCGTGCATAGGAGCATTTTGATCCGCCCCTATTCAAAATAGAACTATAAAGTTAATGATTTTCCCCCGAGTAGCGGGATACAAAAAACATATTTCAAATCGCTCTTAGTTTAGCCTTCTTTCTAAAAAATACAACGATAACTCTTATTTCATACTTTACGAAATCACTAACATTTTTACAAAATTTACAAATTATTATTTCGTATATCTTTCTAGGTAACATCCATACTATGAGTACAAACTTAATTACCGATGGATTAGCGCCAAACGGGGCGACAATCTGGTTCAATTCCAGCTAGTCCAACCAAAAAAAATTTTTATAACTCTAAGGAGGATATATTCCTATGGCAAACCAAAATTCTTCAAATCAATTAGTAGTACCAGGAGCAACAGCAGCAATCGACCAAATGAAGTACGAAATCGCTCAAGAATTTGGTGTACAATTAGGAGCAGATTCTACGGCTCGTGCTAACGGTTCTGTTGGTGGAGAAATTACAAAACGTCTAGTTGCAATGGCTGAGCAAAGCCTTGGCGGATTCCAAAAATAAATATATATGGCAAAAAGGTCTCAAGGCATATGCCTTGAGACCTTCCTTCATTTATTGCAACATTTGTAAAAACTTCTTCGTACGTTCTTCTTTTGGATTTGTAAATACTTCTTCTGGTGTACCTTGTTCGACAACGACACCGCCATCCATGAAAATAACACGATTCGCAATTTGATGTGCAAAACGCATTTCATGCGTTACAATCACCATCGTCATGCCCTCTTTCGCAAGTTCTTTCATTACTTTCAGAACTTCTTGAACGAGTTCAGGATCAAGCGCTGACGTTGGCTCATCAAATAGTAACACTTCCGGCTCCATCGCAAGCGCGCGAGCAATTCCAACGCGCTGTTGTTGTCCGCCTGATAATTGGAATGGATATAAGTCTACTTTATCCGCAAGACCAACTTTTTCAAGGAAATAGTTTGCTTTTTTCTTCGCATCTTCTTTCCCCATCTTTTTCACTGTAACAAGCCCTTCCATAACATTTTGAAGTGCTGTTAAATGCGGGAATAAGTTATGGTGCTGGAATACCATACCTGTTTGCGTACGAAGGTTAACAATATCTTTCTTCGATACTTTTTGAGAGAAGTCGAGCTCTTTATTACCGATTCGAATATTACCAGCGTTCGGCGTTTCTAACACGTTGAGACAACGCAGAAATGTCGTTTTACCAGATCCAGATGGCCCGATAATAACAACAACTTCCCCCTTCTCAACTGATAAATCTATATGCTTTAGTACGGTATTATCTCCGAAACTTTTTTGTAAATGTTGAATTGAAATCATAAAAACAAAAACTCCTTTTATGAAAGGGTTATTTTAGAGTGTAACGTTCTGAACGTTTTTCTAATATTTGTTGCACAATAGATAATAAGAAGCAAATTACCCAATAAATAAGACCTGCTTCGAAATAAACAATTAAAAACTCGTAGTTCATTGCCGCAATTTCCTGCGCTTTTCGGAACATTTCTGTTACTAAAATTAACGATGCTAATGAAGTATCCTTCACTAAACTAATAAATGTATTCGAAAGCGGCGGGATAGATACGCGCGTCGCTTGCGGTAAAATAACACGTTTTAGCGCTTGCGGATACGTCATCCCAATTGTGTAAGCTGCTTCCCACTGCCCTTTCGGAATGGAAAGGATAGAAGCACGAATAATTTCAGATGCATACGCACCGACATTTAATGAGAATCCAATAACTGCTGCTGTATATGGCTCAACTTCAATATTAAGAGTTGGAAGACCATAGAAAATAATAAATAACTGTACAAGAAGTGGCGTTCCGCGAATGATAGATACATAGATACGAGCAATCCATTGTAAAATACGACTACCTGAAATACGTGCAAGCGCCGTTAACGTCGCAAGTATAATCCCGATAATAAATGTAATAAGCGTTAATGGAATTGTCGTAAACACAGCTTCCTTCAGCATAGGCATGAAGGAAGACTGCATAATATCTATCCAAGTAGACAATCGATCTGAAACCAATGCGCTACTTAGATACATTTTCACCGAACCATTTTTTCGCTATTTTATCGTACGTACCGTCTTTTTTCATATCTTCTAACGCTTTATTTACTTCTTGTACTAGCTTATCGCTACCTTTACGGAATAAGAATCCACTTTGTGAAGCTTCTTTTTCTGTATCTACAATTTTAATTTTTGCATCTTTTTTCGTTTCTAAGTAGTTTAACACTGATAATTTATCATTAATTGTGAAATCAACGCGGCCAGTGTTTAATAATTCTGCTGCTTGGCTAAAGCCTTCTACATTCGTAATTTCTGCGCCATTTTTCTTAGCAATATCTGCATAGTTACTTGTTAAAGATTGTGCTGCTTTTAATCCTTTTACATCAGCAAATGTAGCAGGTTTATCTTTATCTTTTGCAATAACTAATACCGCTGAAGATGAAACGTATGGGCTAGAGAAATCATATTTCTTTTGACGATCTTCACGAATACCAACTTCGTTTGCAACCATGTCGAAACGTTTTGCATCTAGACCAGCAAGTAAGCTATCCCATTGTGTTTCTTTAAATACAGGTTTTACCCCTAAACGTTTTGAAACTTCTTCTGCTAATTCAACATCAAATCCAGTTAATTTATTGCTTGAATCGTGGAATGTGAACGGTGGATATGTACCTTCTGTTCCAATTACAAGTTCACCACTTTGTTTTATCTTTTGTAACGCATCTTGACTAGCTGTATCTTTTTTCTCTTCTTTACCGCAGCCGGCTACAATCCCGATCGCTAATGTAGTTACTGCAAGTACTGAAAATAATTTTTTCATGATGGTAATCCTCCAAGTATTCTGATAGGAATTTAAAAACTATATTGATTGTATGCAATCTTGAACAATTTTTCAATGAAAATGTTCTTATTTAGTTTATCCTTTTTCTTCATAATCAAACAAAAGAGGAAAATAAGGCTACATACAAAAAATAAGTAACATTTTTTAATATAGCATTTATAAAGAAAAAGGTAAAACAATACTACTTATTTAACTGCCCTGATTCACAAAAAAAGAACTTGTGAAAATCACAAGTTCTCCTCCATACCTATTAAGCGCTCTGATTACCTTCCATTTGCGTTTTGTACATATCGTAATAACGCCCGCGCTTTTTCATTAGCTCATCATGAGAGCCTTTTTCCAAGATTGTTCCTCTATCAAGCACAATAATTTGATCTGCGCTTTTAATTGTGGAAAGACGGTGAGCAATAATAAATGTCGTTCTTCCTTTTTTCACAACTTCTAGCGCTTGTTGAATCATCGCTTCCGTCTCTGTATCGATACTAGATGTCGCTTCATCTAAAATTAAAATTGCCGGATCAAAAGCAAGTGCCCTAGCAAACGATATAAGTTGACGTTCTCCGGTTGAAAGTGTACTTCCTTTCTCCGTAATTTCTTCATTTATATTATTCGCAAATCTTTCAGCACCAACATCACGTAATGCTTTTACGATGCGCTCTTTTGAAATTTTTTCATTCTCTAAGCTAACATTAGATGCTACTGTCCCGCTAAATAAAAACGGATCTTGCAGTACAATTCCCATATGTTCACGAGTTGCTTGTTTCGGCATCTCTTTTACATCGTGACCGTCAATTGTAAGCTTACCTTTTTCAAACTCATAAAACTGGAAGAGTACATTCATAATGGAACTTTTCCCTGATCCAGTATGACCGACAAGCGCTACTGTCTCGCCTTGTTTCGCTTCAAAAGAAATATTTTTTAACACTTCATCTTTTCCATTATAAGAAAACGACACATTATCAAACTTCACATTTCCTTGTAAGCGAGGCATACGTTCCTCTTCTACTGCTTCCCCTTTTTCCTCTAACAATTCAAAAACACGCTCTGATGCAACGCGCGATTGTTCTAAGTTAGCCAGCTGATTTACCATATTTGTAATCGGAGAGAACAATCGTGTTAAATAATCAACGAACGCATACAGTATCCCTAAAGAAATGACGCCTGAAGCACTTAATGAAGCACCACCGAAATACCAAATCACACCTGTGAATGCGATATTTCTTAAGACAGACACTAAGTTATGCGAAGTTGCTGCATTTAAGTTCAAAATTTTATTTTGATACTTAAAATAATCGCCATTTAATTCTTCAAATTCTTTCTTCGTTTCACGCTCTTGACGGAACGCTTGAATAATTGGCATCCCTTGAATGGATTCATTCACTGTTCCATTAATATCAGATAAACGTGAACGCATTTTATGATTGTATACAGACGCATACTTTCTATAAAGAATTGCCCAAACGATTAAAATCGGGATGATGAGTAAACATAACGTCGCCAATTTTACATCGAGTAAAAATAGCGCAGCGAATATCCCGATAATATAAATGATACTAGAAACGAATGTCGCAAGTACCGTCACGTATAAATCCCGAATGGCTTCCGTATCATTCGTGACACGCGATACAATTTTCCCTGCTGGTAAATGATCGAAATAACGAATCGGCAACGTTTGAATATGAGAAAAGACATCTTCCCTCATAATTTGAATAATTTTGTTCGCTGCCTTCTGTAAGAAAAATTGCTTTCCGTATGCAAATAAGGAAACGACTACTAATAAAGCGAAATAGCCACCACCAAGTAATAATAGACGGTTTATTTCTGGTTTATAAAACGCAAACACTTCTTCTTTTGTTAATACTTTCGCTTTATACACCTGCACCGCCTTACCATTTTGAACGGTAATCATATCACCTTTTACAGTACGTGATCCTTCAGCATTCACTTTATTTGGCACAAAGTAATATTGAAAACCGACTTGCATCACGCGTACTTCTTTTCCTTTTTTCTCACCTTCCTGGAAGCGATCACTTCGCTTATAGAAGGTACCATTATACGAAACAGCCTCTTCACTCTTTTCTGTTTCATACCAAGGTTTCTCGATTCCAACGATATGATCGTCAATCATCGTTTTCGCGACGAAAGGACCGGCAAGCTCCGCGATAACGAAAATAAATAACATTAGCATCGCTGCAAAAATCGTCCCTTTCACTTTCATCGCGTATTGAAACAATCGTTTTGAAACGCTCATATTTTCACCCCACTATCCGCACTTTCACTTTCCCCTTGTTGTCTTTCGAACTGCTCAGCATACCAGCCTCCACTTTTAATAAGCTGATCATGCGTACCCTCTTCCATTACTTCCCCTTCATCCATAACGAGAATCCAATCCGCATGTTGTACGGCAGATAAACGGTGCGTCGTAATAATCGTCGTCTTTCCGCTTCTTTCTGTTCTTATATTTTCAATAATCGCTGCTTCCGTACGAGCATCAACAGCTGATAACGAATCGTCCAAAATTAAAATTTCTGGATTTTGAATAACAGCTCGCGCAATCGAGATCCTTTGTTTTTGCCCTCCCGATAAAGAAACACCTTTCTCTCCAACGAGCGTTTCTAACCCTTCTGGTAAAAACTCTAAATCCTTTGTAAACGCCGCGATTTCAATCGCTTTCTCGAGTTCTTCCTCAGTCGCTTCTCGGTTTCCGAATAAAATATTTTCCCTCGCTGTTTTTGAGAACAAAATATGTTCCTGAGGTACATACCCAATCCACCCGAGTACATTTTCATTCGCTATGTTATTTAACGTCACATCAGAGACTGCAATATCCCCATCTCCAAGCGGATATTGACGAAGAAGCTGACGTACGAGCGTCGTTTTTCCGCTTCCTGTTTTTCCAACAACCCCAAGTGTTTCCCCTTGTTTTAACGTAAACGAAACCTTCTTTAAATTTGTTTCAGTTGATGAAGGATATGAAAAGGTAACGTCATCGAACTGAATATAATCCGGCTCTTGTACAAGCTTTGGATTTTTCGGATCCTTTACATCTGGTTCATACGCTAACGTTTCATTCACACGGTCTAATGAAGCATTTCCTCGTTGCATAACATTGATTAATTCACCAATTGCAAACATCGGCCAAATCATCATCCCTAAATACACGTTAAATGAAACAAGTTCACCAAGTGTTACCTTTGATTGAAATACAAGATACGCGCCATACACTAAACCGATTAAATAACTAAGGCCAACAAGCATTTTCACAGTTGGCTGGAATAATGCATCAATTCTAGCTACCTTCATATTTTTTTCGTAGACGTCATCTCCTAAATGATGAAATCTTTCCTGATCTGCGTTCTCTTGTACGTATGCACGAATAACGCGCACGCCAGCGATCGATTCTAGTACTTTATCGTTCATATCACCGAACGCATCTTGCGCAACTGTAAATCTTTCATGCAATTTCTTTCCATATATATTCATCGCATACGCCATAATCGGAAGCGGTATAAGTGCCGCAAATGTAAGCTCCCAACTAATTGTAAATCCCATCATAAAGACAATCGTAAGCATATATAAACTCGAATCCACGAGCGTTAATATACCGAAACCAGCTGTCATAGCAATTGCTTTTAAATCATTTGTCGCTCTCGCCATTAAATCACCAGTACGATTTTTTTGATAAAACGTCGGTGTCATTTTAAGTAAATGCCCCATAAATTTAGAGCGCATCGTCTTCTCCAGTACGAATGCTCCTCCAAACAATTGATGTTGCCAAACGAAAGTAAGACCGTATCCAACGATCGTAACCCCTATTAAAATAAGAATAGATTGCATAATTGCTTCATTCGATAACGTTCCTGTTTTTATGTTATCAATCGTAACCCCTAACACTTTCGGGGGAATAACTTCAACTATATTTACAATTAAAAGAGCTCCAATGGCGATACTATATCTCTTCCAATGCTCTTTAAAAAACCATTTTAACTTTAGTAATACTGATAACAATGTAACCTCTCCCTTCTCGTGCTCGTTTCCCTCTCATTTCTTTATCCACTATCCAGACCCATCACATTTACATTTCGTAACCCATACAATCTCATCACATTTTTCCACCTTCCAAAGTTTTATATAGTAATGTGGAAAACAAAAAAAAGCATACCGCCGCTTGACGATATGCACAGAAATGCATAAAAGCGTACGTTACGATATACGCAACGTACGCTTTTTATAAGACAAAGATGCCTTATATATCCGCACGGGTTGCGTAATGATATGAATGTTTTCTGCCATTTAACAGAGCTAAGCCCATTACATTTACGATTACAATCATTACGCACACCCCCTTCATTTATTTTCCATTTATAATCTTACAACTTTATTGAGTATTCTGTCAATTGTTTTTTTGCAAACCGAATAAAAATATACGCTACATCCGTTTGAAATAAGAGAATCTTCTGTAAGAAAGGGCATACAAAATAAAAAAAGAATAAGAAATCGTTTTCACAAACATTTCATTTGAAAAATGTTATCAAACCCCCTACAATCACCTTATACTCACTCTTACAAGTTGCTATTTTAGGAGGACTAATCATGACAACTAGCAATACGTACAAATTTTATTTAAACGGAGAATGGAGAGAAAGCTCTTCAGGAGAAACAATCGAAATTCCATCTCCATACTTACACGAAGTAATTGGACAAGTACAAGCAATTACTCGCGGAGAAGTAGATGAAGCAATTGCATCTGCAAAAGAAGCTCAAAAATCATGGGCAGAAGCTTCTCTACAAGATCGCGCAAAATATTTATATAAATGGGCTGATGAGCTCGTAAATATGCAAGATGAAATTGCCGATATCATTATGAAAGAAGTCGGTAAAGGATATAAAGATGCGAAGAAAGAAGTTGTTCGTACAGCTGACTTCATTCGTTATACTATCGAAGAAGCTTTACATATGCACGGAGAAAGCATGATGGGCGATAGCTTCCCTGGCGGAACGAAGTCTAAACTTGCGATCATCCAACGCGCACCACTTGGTGTTGTATTAGCAATCGCACCATTTAACTACCCAGTAAACTTATCTGCTGCAAAACTTGCACCAGCATTAATTATGGGTAACGCTGTTATTTTCAAACCAGCAACTCAAGGTGCAATTAGTGGTATTAAAATGGTGGAAGCACTTCATAAAGCTGGTCTGCCAAAAGGACTTGTAAACGTAGCGACAGGACGCGGTTCTGTAATTGGTGACTACTTAGTAGAACACGAAGGCATCAATATGGTATCGTTCACAGGTGGTACAAACACAGGTAAACATTTAGCGAAAAAAGCTGCAATGATTCCACTTGTATTAGAACTTGGTGGTAAAGACCCTGGTATCGTTCGTGAAGATGCTGACTTACAAGATGCTGCAAACCATATCGTAAGCGGTGCATTCTCTTACTCTGGTCAACGTTGTACAGCTATTAAACGTGTACTTGTACACGAAAACGTAGCAGACGAGCTTGTTAGCTTATTAAAAGCGCAAGTAGCTGAACTATCAGTTGGATCTCCAGAACAAGACAGCACAATCGTTCCATTAATCGACGACAAGTCTGCTGACTTCGTTCAAGGTTTAGTTGATGACGCTGTTGAAAAAGGTGCAACAATTGTTATCGGTAACAAACGTGAGCGTAACTTAATTTACCCAACATTAATCGACCACGTAACAGAAGAAATGAAAGTTGCTTGGGAAGAGCCATTCGGCCCAATCCTTCCAATCATCCGTGTTTCTTCAGATGAGCAAGCAATTGAAATTGCTAACAAATCAGAGTTCGGCTTACAAGCAAGTGTCTTCACAAAAGACATTAACAAAGCATTTGCAATTGCTAACAAAATCGAAACTGGTTCTGTTCAAATTAACGGACGCACAGAGCGCGGCCCTGACCACTTCCCATTCATCGGTGTAAAAGGTTCAGGTATGGGCGCACAAGGTATTCGTAAGAGCCTTGAGTCTATGACACGTGAAAAAGTAACTGTATTAAACTTCGTTTAATCTTATATGTAGAAGCTGATCTAGTTTTAGATCAGCTTCTTTTTATACAATTGAGTTCACGAGTTGTTTTTCCATAGTTAAATTCACACATTCTACAGAAATTTGATATCCTAGCCATCTCTCAGCGATATGTCCAAATGATAAGGCATAGCCTGTTGTAAAAAAGCGATGCTTCGGATTCAAATCGTCAGACAAAATTCCTTTGTGCTGTAAAATTGTGCTTAACTCTATCGCTGTTTCTTCTGCGGAACTAATAATCGTTACATCTTCTCCTAGTTCCTTTTTTATATAGGACTCTAAAAGTGGATAATGCGTACACCCAAGAATTAACGTATCTATATCTTCCTTCGTTAATGGCAGTAAAGCTTGTTTCACTTGCTCGGTTACATATGCTGTATCTTCTAATTGATTTTCTACAACTGTAGCTAAAGTTGGGCACGCATGACTATGCACTTCTAAATATGTATCAAGCTCGTGCAATGCTTTTTCGTACATATTAGACTGTATCGTACCTACAGTTCCAATTACTCCGATTTTCCCTTTCTTTGTCACTTTAATTGCCGCTCTTGCTCCCGGATGTATAACGCCAATAACCGGAATGGATAGTGCTTCTTGCAACGCAGTCAATGCAGCAGCTGCAGCAGTATTACATGCTACCACTAGAGCTTTTAACGGAAACTGTTTGAGGAACTCAACCATTTCAAATACGAAAGATTGTACCTCTTCTACACTTCTTGGCCCATACGGACAACGCTCATTATCACCAATATAATAAATGCTCTCTTTAGGCAATTGTCTTATAATTTCGCTCGCAACTGTTAATCCCCCAACTCCCGAATCTAACACACCTATTACTGAATGTTTATGACATACAGACATATACTTCATCCCCTTCTCAATCTTCTAGCGCCAATAACATTTATTATATTATGAAAATTCAATATTACATAACAATCCCTCTCCCTTTTAATCACAAACTCTTCCCTATAATCTGATTATTTCTATATCCATTGACGTATAAAAATTCATTTGTTACTCTTAAAGACGTTAATTTAATATTTAAATCCTCATTCGTATCTCGGTGAGGTAGAGGTTGCAGTCATTAAGAGTATCATTTCAGGAGATGTAGTGGCATTGATGAAGGAATGAGAAAGGAATGATTGCCGAAGTAAGCCCGTGTCCACCATGCACGCTTGCTGGGTCTGCATTTAATAAGTGCAGAACTGTCACAAACGAAACGTTTCGTTTGTGGAGAGCTATCGAGAGGTATGTCGTGGGTTTCTTATAAGATAGAAAGCATGTAGCGGCAAATTACGTGCTTTTTTTGTTTTGTTTGGGACTTCTCTTCTCTACTAAGAAGACATACATATCTCCTCGCTTGACTTGGTTATACTAACTTTGGAGGTATTTTCTATGCAACAAAAAAAATGGGGCTTTTGGGTACTAACAGCTTTCGTTGTCGGTAACATGGTTGGCGCTGGGATTTTCATGGTGCCAAGTACGTTGGCACAAACAGCAAGCCCTCTCGGTGTCACTTTAGCTTGGTTAACAACAGGGTTTGGTGTTTTAATGCTAGCTCTTGTTTTCGGTAATTTAGCAATTCGTCGTCCTGATTTAACGACAGGACCACAAAGTCATGCATATGCTTTATTCTCAACACCAAAAAAGAAAAAAATGGCTGGTTTCAGTATGGTATGGGGATATTGGGTTGCAAACTGGGCAAGTAACGTTGCCATCATTACATCTTTCGCGGGATATTTATCACTCTTTTTCCCAATTATGAAAGATACACGACTACTCTTTTCAATCGGCTCGTTCGATATAGAAGTCGGAAAACTAATTACATTTACGATTTGTTCCATCTTACTTTGGGGAACTCATATTATATTAACAAACGGTGTAAGCGGAGCTGGAAAGCTAAACTTCTTAGCAACAACAACGAAAGTAACTGGATTCCTTTTATTCATCGTCGTTACGTTATTTGCATTCGAAGCTTCTAAGTTTGGACAATGGTACACACCGATGATCGATAAATCAGGTGTATCACACGGCCTTCTTTCACAAGTAAACTTAGCTGCTCTTACAACGCTTTGGGCATTTATCGGAATTGAATCGGCAGTACTTTTATCAAACCGTGCTACCTCTCCTAAAACAGTAAAACGCGCAACAGTTGCAGGATTACTTATTACAGTTGCGATTTACTTAGGAATTACGATTTTAACAATGGGTGTACTTCACGTTGATAAATTACAAGCTTCTGAACGTCCATTAGCAGATGCATTAAACGCTGCAATGGGTCATGGCGGCGGGAAACTGATGGCATTACTTGCTCTTACTTCCCTATTCGGTTCTATATTAGGCTGGATTTTATTAAGCTCAGAAGTACCGTATCAAGCAGCAAAAGAAGGTTTCTTCCCTTCCTTCTTCACGAAAACAAATAAAAAAGGAAGTCCAATTTACTCATTACGATTAACAAACATTATGTCGCAAGTGTTCTTATTCTCAACATTATCAGGAACTATTGCGGAAGCTTATACATTCGTTATTACCGTATCAACACTGGCCTACCTCATTCCATATCTCGTTTCACCAATCTTCCAGTTAAAACTAGTCGCAACTGGTGAAACATATAAAAATGAAATGCGGGCAAGAATTACAGATGGTATAGTCGCAGTAATCGCACTTTGCTACGCACTATGGGTTATTAAAACCGGTGCATCCGATATAAAAACGTTCCTTCTCGGAATTGGTTTATTCGTAATCGGCTTTGCCTTCTATCCATTAATGAATCGTGATCAGAAAAAAAATAACGAAAAGAAAAACGAGCAAGTTGCATAACGCAATTTGCTCGTTTTTTCTTTTGTAAAACATATATAATAGAACAAAGAGGTGAAAAACATGTCAATCGAATCACTATGGAGCAGTCGCTTCCAACAACATATGCAAAATATCATTACATACTTTGCACGTATGATTAACGGTTTACTATATAGCTTTATCTTTATTTCATGCGTTGGCGCATACTACTATGCTCAGTTTCTAAAAGCATCTCCTTCTAAAGAAATAGCTTTACTACTCATCACGATTGTACTTACATTCATTATAACGAGATGCCCGATCCGTACATTTATTCAAAAACCTGATGCTGTCTATTTGCTTGCATTAGAAGAGAAACTAACGTCTTATTTTAAAAAATCTCTTCTATATAATTACATCATTCAGCTTTTTCCATTATTATTTACGTTCCTTATTCTCGTTCCACTTGCAATGCAATCATTACAAGTAACGGTACCTTTCTTATGTACAATCTTTATCATTTTAATGATTACGAAAGCTTGGAATATGTACATACATTGGATGTGGCGTGATAGCCATGAAAAAAACATATGGTTCATTATTCGTATTGCTTGTAACGCACTCATTATTTACATGCTGTTTTACTCAGCACATGTTCTCATATTAGGCGGATTACTCTTACTACTTGCTTTCCTACTTCTATACACGAAAAAACAGCCTACAAAACGAATACCGTGGGATTACATAATTGAACAAGAAGAAAAAATGAACGTTCGTTTTTATCAATTTGCTAGCATTTTCACCGATGTTCCGCAACTGAATAAGCAAGTAAATAAAAGAAAATGGCTTACAAATTGGATTGAACCTTTATTACATAAAAAACGAGCAACTTTCTTCTATTTACATACACTCGCATTTTTACGCGGGAATGATTATTTCGGTATATATATCCGCTTAGGGTTAATCGGTGCCTTCGCCTTATATTTTATACCAAACATATACGCAAAAGGTGCTATCTCTTACATCGTCCTATATATGATTTCTATGCAGCTACGTTCCTTATGGAAATATTTTTCGGGAAATATTATTGTAGCATTATATCCAATTGATACTGAAAAACGAATGAACCAATTTCTTCGCTTAATCTTTATATTACTAAGCATTCAACTCATTGTATTTTCGAGTGTTATACTCATTGCTACAGGTCAATTTTTACATAGCCTTATCCTTATGATTATTGGGTTACTCTGGATCAAATTTATTATTGTCCCAAAAACGAAGCAACGAATTTCTGCGTTTTAACGAAAGGAATTATCTTAAAATCCAAGGAGAAAACAAATTATCTCCTTGGATTTTTTATTTTTCTTCCTCAAACAAGAATTACCGGCACAACCGATATTTTATGATTTTACATACAAAAACGATAATACATGTTTACGTCCTAATAAAAAGGGTATGTATTAAAGTAACAGGGCAAAGAAACTGGAGGGAATGAAAAACATGAATTAAAGTTTCACTTTATAAAAGACATTGCTCAAGGATGATTCTGAAACCGATAATATAATGTAAGGAGCGGATTAGAATGAGTAAAAAAATTGCTATTTTAATAACAGATTATTTCGAGGACACAGAATACACAGAGCCAGCAGAAGCTTTTAAACAAAAGGGATATGAATTAACAACTATTGAAGCAGAAAAAGGTAAAACGATACACGGTAAACAAGGAAAAAGTGAAGTTGTAATTGATAAAGGTATCGATGATGTTTCTCCAGAGAACTTTGATGCCCTCTTCATACCAGGCGGATTTTCCCCAGATATACTTCGTGCAGATGAACGTTTCGTTCGCTTTAGCAAAGCATTTATGGATGCGAAAAAACCTGTTTTTGCTATTTGTCACGGCCCCCAATTACTCATCACTGCCCAAACGCTTGAAGGACGTGATGTGACTGGATATAAATCCATTTCGGTCGATTTAAAAAATGCCGGTGGAAATTTCCATGATAAAGAAGTCGTCGTATGCCAAAATCAATTAGTTACAAGTAGACAACCGGAAGACATCCCCGCGTTTATTGAAGAATCGTTGCGTATATTAGGATAGCTACTTTGGTTAACTAACCTCCTTTTATTTACATGAAAATAATTAATCAGTGGGGTTTTATTCATCCCCCACTGATTAATTAGCCCTCACCAACTGGTCGTTTACAGAAAATCCGACCACCACAAATAGCGGGATAAATAAAAAGAGTGTAATCCAAAAGTGTAGTTTTAATGGCCTTTTGGGTTACACTCTTTTCTCGTCCCAAAATTTCTAATCACTTTTCATAGGCATTTCTCATATAGTGAAAATGACTATACGATTCCTATCCATAAGTTAAATAATAAATTTACACATATATAAATAAAAAAAGATGGGAGCCTTAATCATGAATAACAATCCACCTTCAACGCCCCAAGACAACTCCGAAAACAATAGCCGTGACATTACACTGCAAACATTAAGGGTCATCGGACTCGTCGTCCTTATTAGTGGTTATATCCTCGTTGCGCTCTCTGAAGTAGGTGAGCTGAAAGTCTTATTAACAAACCCAAATAGCAATCCTGATTTAGCTGAAGTTGATCCGTTTTAAAAGCCATATGAAAAGCGATTTCTAGTATCGCTTTTCATATCGTTTTATCCAATCTGAGAAATCTCCCCCTCATACTTCTCTCTCCCAATCGCCTTCATAAATAATAAAATACTGCTCATACCAACGATAAAGTACAGAGCACTCATGCCCCAAGATGCAAGAAATGAACCTAGCATAACACCTAATGCCCCGTTCATTTTTGCCACTTGAAAGACCATTCCGTTAATCGCCATATATGAACCTCTCGCCTCATTTGGCACCATATCTGCCATAATAGATTGACGCACTGGCACATACATCATCTCGCCTACCGTTTGGAAAAGCCCTGCAATTAATAAAATCCACAAATTATTGCTCGTTCCGAGTATTGTAAATCCAATTGTATAAATGAATAAACCTACATATAAGATTTTCAAATCGTTGAAGCTTTTTAACATTTTAATAAGCAGAGCTGAACATAACACAACTAAAATTGTATTCTCTGCTGAAATCCAGCTCAGCATGCGAATACCTGTTAAATCAAACGTAAAACCATTCCCGAATAAAAAGTGCACTGTTTCAAATTCCTGCTGCAAACGTACTCCTAAATAATTATTAATTTGAAACTCTAAAGATAATGTACATATACTTGCTGCGCAAAAAATTAAAAACGTTCTATCTTTCATCACGGCTTTATAACTATCCGCCATATCTTTTAATACATTTTTCTTCTCTACTATTTTTCGTGCTACATACACTTCTTCCATATATACAGCCATCACATATAAAGTAATAACTGCAATAACTGTTAATCCGATAAACAATTGTAATCTATAGTTTTCAAATAGTAATCCGCCAAATATCACTCCAATTGCAATAGATAAATTAATCGCCCAGTAGTTAATGCTGTACATCACTTTTCGATTTTCAGGTGTACTCACATCGATTAACATCGCTTCCGTCGCTGGATTCATAAGTCCAGACCCTAAACTATTCACTAACATAAACACAAATGTTAGCCACGGTGAATCTACATAATCCGAATTTGCAACTCCCATACAAGCAATGGAAATGACTTGTATACTTTGACCGATAATCATCACCTTTTTACGACCGAGCCGATCCCCAACATATCCACCGTATAGACCAATTACTAACGAAGCTATGACATTAATAAGTAGTAACGCACCAGCAATCGCACTACCTAACTTTATTGAAAAATAAATCGCCATAAATGGAAAAATCATCGTGGACACAGTACGTGTTAAAAAAGAAGTTATAATTCTAATTTTTATATTTCGATGCATACTCCAAAATCCCATTGTTTCCCCCTCCTTATGCTTACTTATTTTACTTTGAAAAAAAGGAAGAAAAAGGTTAGAATATTCTAAAGAGTTTCCCCTTTTATAGATAGAAGGAAGTGTATATATGAAAATTATGGACTATTACATTAGACTAAGACTACATGCACAAGATCAACAACATATGCGAAATAGCTTACAAGAATTAGCGGATGTTTTATATTGCAGTACGAAAAACGTAAAGATTTTATTAAAGAAAATGAGCGAGGAGCAATTAATTAGCTGGACTCCAGGGCGAGGCCGCGGGAATAAAACAGAAATCCTATTTATACATAATTTCGTAGAAGCGATTGAGTCCTATACAGATGAACTGTTAGCGCAAGAAAAATTAAAAGATATCTTTCTTCTTTTAAAAGAACCCCTACCCCTTGCACTTCAAAAAAAGATAGAAAATAAACTACATCATCATTTTGGATACGAACCTTCAAATGATATGTACGACATATTAAAGATTCCTATATCGAGAAAGATATTCCCATTAGATCCGGCTTTTGTGGCTGTAACTACAGAGAGCCATCTTACGAGTCAAATTTTTGATACGTTAGTCGTTTATAACGATGTTACTGAAAAAATGGAACCACACATCGCGCATACGTGGGAATTAAGTGAAGACGGGCTTACGTGGACTTTTTATTTACGAAAGGATGTATATTTTCATAACGAAACAGTTTTAACTTCTAAAGATGTACAATTTTCTTTTGAAAGACTAAAAGAAGTTCACTCTCCTTTCGAATGGTTAACAGAAGAAATTGTTCAAATTGAAACGCCATCACCACTGCAAATTCGATTTCATTTAGCAAAACCAAATTTATTTTTCTTACACTATGTAAGTTCCATGCAACTAGCAATCTTGCCGCGTGATGCTAATATTCAAGATCATCATTATATAGGTACTGGACCTTTCAAACTTGCTCATTACTCTGAAGACAATATCGTACTCGAAGCCTTCACCCATTATTTTAAAGAACGCGCATTATTAGACCGCATTGAATTTTGGGGTATTCCTGATCATGTGCAAATAGATGCTGATTATGAACTACCAAATGAAGAAGAGAATGAAAGGCATGATATACAAATAGAAGAAATAGGGTGTATTTATGCTAGCTTCAACTTTACAAAACCTGGTCCTCATCACGACATGTACTTTCGAAAAGCTTGGAGAGAACTATATGACGTTGAAACGATAATTCGTAGCATAGAGGGTAGACGGACAATTGCTGCATCAAGCTTTTTCCCTGAAAGAAGCCGCAAAGCTACTAAAAGGTCCTACTCTTTAGAAAAAGCGAAAGAGTATTTAAAAAAGAGCACCTATAATGGCGAAACGATACATATTTACTTCTTCGCATTTAAAGATAGTGCAAATGACGCACATTTCCTAAAGGAACGTTGCGAACAATTAGGAGTACACGTAGAACTTCATCCATTTCTCGTTTCAGATTATATGGATCATTCTATTGATAAACACGCCGATATTATTTTCATGGGAGAAGTGTTTGCTGCCGATCATGAACTTGCATTCTTAAATGTATTTAAAAATAAAAGTTGCTTCGTAAATAGGTTCATGGACCCGCACTATGAAAACCAAATTAACTGTTTACTTGATACCTTTTTATTAGAAGAAAATAAAGAAAAACGCTATGAGCTCATGTATGAGATCGAAGAATTTGTACAAGCAGAACACATCATTTTATTTAACTATCACGTTTTAAAAAGAAAAACATATCCCTCTTCCTTAAAAAATGTAACAATTGATTCATTCGGCTGGGCAAATTTTGCGAAGTTATGGATACAGCCATCCATGTCTTAAAATGTGAGTCGTTATAAAAGGAGAAGAAACATGAAACGCACGCTAGAAAAAAGACTTTCTTATCTATACACAGGTGAGTTATTTTCAATCATTACTTTTATTTTCACAAGTTACTTACTTAATTATGCTTATCCTACGTTACATTTATATTCCCTATATTCTTTTTGGGTCTCATTTCTTCTTTTAGAGTTTATCTTATTACAAGGAGTAATTTACTGGTACGTAAAATGGAAACGAATAAAAAAAGAGAAAACATCTGTTACCCCTATTAGGGTGGTTCAATATTTAAAAATACTTCAAAAGATAAATATAGCATTCATTATCACAGGATTTATTACGTTTACTATTGATTTTATAATTTGGTATCCACACTTACCTTTAGGCGGGCTATCATTCACTCTATTTATTTATATTTTTGCATTACTTGAGTACATTAACTATTATCATACTCAACTTTCATACGATAACATCTCTGATATTAAGCATTTAATCAAATCAAAAAAACTAAAACAGTCCTGTATAAATAAAGATTTTCAACGTATTTCATGATAGAGAAGGTACTACATCCTTAGTAGTACCTTCTTCACATACTATTATTTAATTACTCCATCTAAGTGATCTTTCAAGTTCAATACATATTGCTCAATATTCGGATGCTTCACCACATCATAACAAGCAAAGCTCTTTAACGGACTCATGCCAAGAAACTTTTGCACGCGGTGTAAATGGCTAAGCGTTGACTCTAAACTTTCCCCTTCAAAGAACTTCGTCTTATCTCCAAATGCCTTTTCAGGTGCATTCCAAGTTGTAGAAAACATATACTGCTTCTCTTTTAATAAACCACCTGTTCCATATTCATCAGCACCCTTAAAGAACAAACCGTATTCATATACTTCATCCATATACGTTTTAAATAACCCAGGTACACTAAACCAGTAAATTGGCGTTTGATAAATCACAACATCCGCCCATAAAAACTTCTCTTGTTCTTCTTTAATACTATAGCCATCTTGAATCGTTGTTGTTTTCACATGATGCTTCTCACTTAATACCGTTACCATATAATCAACTAACGTTCTATTTAATCGTCCTTCTTTCGTACCGTATTTTTCATGTCCATTTATAATAAATATATTTTTCATCACTTTTCTCTCCCTTATTTTATTCCTCGGCTATTAACCCAAGTTGTTGTTTTAGCGTAAGATTACCTTCTAAATGCCAGTCTTCCGTTATCTTTCCGTCTTTCACATGTAAAATATCGATTGCAAAAAAATTGATTTTCTTATCCTTATGCGTTCCTGTAAAAGAAAGACGAGCTGTTACTTTATCACCGACGACTAATAAATCTTCAATCTCGCAATGTATATTAGGAACGACTTTACGAAAATTTTGTGCCGCAAACTTTAATCCTTCAGTGCCTTGTGGTCGCCCTTTCGGCAATGTATTATCGGAAAAATCTTCAGAAACAGTTTGCAGAATAAGTTCCTCCTTACCTGTATCCCAAAATGCATAAAAACGCTGCGCTGCATGAACCATTTCGGTCGCTTCCTTTTTACTTAGTGAGGGATCAATTGTCATTGCTTTTGGCTTTGGCATTTCTTTTAATAACTGGATTTCCGTTTTTTGTTCCCCGCTACATGCTACAAGTACAATACAAACAACAAACAAACTAAGGAATCCAAACAACTTTTTTATCCCCATGAAAATCACCTCCTCCTTCATACAAACCCTTTGTATTTCGTATTGCTATTGTATATGCACTAACTTCCTTTATGGAAGTAGTGATATTTTTTTCATATAGTTACCAAAAGTATAGTTTTGTGATACTATAAAGCAGATTCATCAAAAAAATTTTTATGGAGGCTATTTCCATGAACAATATAGATCCAGTTGAATTAACGAAAGGTTTACCAGGCATACCTTGTCCTATCGCTAAAACCCTTGATGTAATTCGTACAAAATGGACGTTTTTAATCATTCGCGACCTTCTTATCGAAGGAACATTACGCTTTAGTGATTTACAAAAATCAATGGACGGGATTAGTCCGAAAACATTATCACTTCGCCTAAAAGAATTGGAAGCACAAGGGATTATAACGCGAAAAGTATATCCAGAAGTTCCGCCTCGCGTAGAGTACACGTTAACGGATAAAGGAAAGCAATTAGAGGGGATATTTATTGAATTAAAGCGTTTTGGATTAAGTTTATAAACGAAAAGCCCCTTACCATAAAAATAGTAAGAGGCTTTTCGTTATTCACTACATTACTTCGCAAAACTTTGAGCTAGCTGTTTCTCTCTCCACATAAATGTAATGCCGAGACCAACTATTAAAACAACTCCTGAAAATGCATATGGATAATGAATATTCATATCAAATAATATTCCGCCCATCGCTGGTCCTGCTATATTTCCTAAACTCGTATAAGTCGAGTTCATACCAGCAACGAATCCTTGCTCTTTTCCAGCTGCTTTTGATAAAAACGTCGTTAAAGCTGGACGAAGCAAATCAAATGCAAGGAAAATAAAGCAAGTAACGAGAAGTACAATCCAATAATTAAAGACTACAGTTGAAACGAAAGCTAATACTGCACCTACAATTAAACATATTTGAATTAACACTTTTTCCCCGAACATATCAACCAATTTACCAAACATAAATACTTGCACAACTACCCCAAAGATGGAGCTAATCGTAATAATTGCCGCAATATCTTTCGGCGTAAATCCAAACTTATGATCAGAAAATAGACTAAACACAGTTTCATACGCCGATAATCCAAATGCGAGTACAAATACGATAATAAATGCAATTGCATACATTGGATGTAATGATTTCTTTAAATCACCAATAAAACTTGATTCTTTCGTGTTAGCAGAAATCTCTGCAAGTTCTTCTTTCGTTAACGGTTCTTTTAAAATAAAGATCGAAATTACACATGCTATAAAAGCAATTGCTGCTGCAACGAAAAACGGCACACGTATTCCGTATTCTGCAATAAATCCGCCAATTCCAGGCCCTATAATAAATCCAGTACTAATTGCGGCAGATAAATATCCCATCGCCTTTGGACGTTCTTGCATAGAGGTAATATCCGCAACATATGCCGTAACACCAGGCATAATAAACGCAGCACTAATTCCGCCTAACACCCGTGCTACATAAAGCATCCACACATCTTTTCCTAATCCGAAAAGAAGTTCTGAAACACCAAAAATAAATAATCCAATGATGATCATTTTCTTCCTGCCGTAAAGATCAACCCACCGGCCTGTAATAGGTGACGTAATAAGCTGAGCCATTGCAAACACTGCAACGAGATAACCCATCGTCTTCCCTGTTAAACTCATGTCATTCATAAAGGACGGCATAACCGGAATGATTAATCCAATCCCTAAAAAAGCGATAAATATATTACTCAAAAGAATGACCAATACCATCTTTTGTTCTTTTATCGGTTTCTTCACTTTTTAACACCTCTTCCCGTAAGTTCCTCAAAAAAATAATGCCCAAGAAGCTTTTTCTTTATCCTGCTATTTGTGGGCTAATCATGAGTAGAGATGCCTCCACTCATTAGAATTTCACACTATCCTTCCACACATACATAAGCATTAGGTGAATGACTATCATTCATTTTCCCTCAAAAATGAACCTACCTTTTCAGACAGGTTCATCTTACTATTTCTTTATATGTAGTGCATGTGTTAAAAAATCTAGTACTTCTGCCTTTTGTAGCTCGACTTGCTCTTCATCTTTATGATCATATAAATAAACTTGTTCCGCTGCTGATTCAACTAGAGCGATAAATAACTTCGCTGTTCGCTCTGCGTGAACCGAATCACGAATTTCACCAGCTTCTTTCGCCTCATTTAAAAATTCACTTAGCCACATATAAAGAGGCTCATACACAGCTTCCCATTCTTTTATATGTTCTGTAGATGCAAGACCCGCATACATTAAAGCTTGTATTTCACGATATTCCGCTATAAAGTGAAACACCGCATCTATTACTTGCGTCACTTTACTTGAGAAAGGTGCATCGTTTTGCACTTTTTCTTTCACTGCAAGTATCATCTTTTCAACCATCACTTCTGCTATTGCAGGCATAACAGATAACTTAGAAGGAAAATATAAATAGAAAGTTCCTTGTGCAATGCCAGCTAATTTTACGATATCAGAAATCTTCGTTTTTTCAACGCCCTTTTCCTGAAACACTTCAATAGCTGCATAGACAATTTTCTCTTTTTTATTCATCATCTAAACCCTTTCAAACGCGTATTGAATGACTGTCACTCATTTTATAAAATAACTAGCTGTACTGTCAATTATCGTGCACTTTTTATAACAAAAATCTCCTAACGACTTGTTAGGAGATACAGCATATTTTTACGAAAGAGCCTTTAATCCTGTCACTCCGCATACAATAAGAGCCACACTAATGATACGTGCTTTATTTTTCGACTCACCAAACAGGAACATGTTTAATAAAACGGCACCTGCTGTTCCAATACCAATCCAAACCGCATACGCGACACTTACTTGTAAAAATAAGAAAGATGTATACAAGAATGCAAAGGATGTAGCAAACCCGCCTATATAAAGCGCACCATTTGCTAACGTTTTATCTTTACTATACATTTTTAGACCGATCACACCGACTATTTCACTAATTGCAGCACAAAATACGAAAAACCAACCCATCTTTAAGCAGCTCCTTCCACAGTTTCTTCTTTATTATCAGCTAGCTTTAAACCGATAACGCCAGCTACAACCATTGCGATAAAGAATAATTTCCCTACACTGAAACTTCCGCCGAAAAGGAATACATCCATTAAGAAAGTACCTACCGTACCAGCTCCGGCAAAGATAGCATATACAGTTCCTGTCGCAAGATGTTCACACGCTTTAGAAAGAAAGTGAAAATCAACAGCGATAACTCCTAAAATAATAATCCAATGCCACCAAGTATCGGCCGTATTAAAACCAAATACCCAAAAAATTTCAAAGATACATGTTAATATGACATATAACCAAGCTCTATTTTTCATACCTCTCACCTCTTATGACTGACTATCAGTCATTTTTGTTTTAAAAAATATTCTCTTTCACCACTACTATATATAAAACAACTATCATCCTCATTTACCATTATATTTGTTCCATTTCCAAGCTAATTGTATCCACTCATCGAAAATGACTGAATGTCATTCATGAATATTGTACATGAATATTTTAAAAGCTGTCAATGCCGAAAGTTTATTTAAAATTTATTTCATCCGATTTGTATATTTCCTAATAATCTGTTAATACTGCTAGTAACATAATATTTTCTCCACTCCCCCTTGGAGAGATCCCTTTAATAGAGCAGTTAGCGTTTGCTAACTGCTCTTTTTTATTTGCCAACACACTGTGAGATTAAATCCATTTTTATCATATATATATATTTTCTATTTATTTTCCAAAGAGGCTTTGTATGCAATAATTTTATTCTCCAGCATCTTTTCTGTAATGACTAAGTTGTCTCTTTGCATCTGAATAGATTCCCTATGATCTTCTAGGAGCTGTAAGCGAGCTTCCGTTGTATGCTCCCCTTCTAAATATAACCTAGCGTATTCTCTTATTTTCGCTATCGGCATTTGCGTTTGTTTTAATTTCATGACAAACTGCAACCACTTTATATGTGACTCTTCATACATTCGATTCCCATTTGTATCGCGATTTGCAATTAATATATTTTCCTTTTCATAATAACGTAGTGTATGTGTACTCACTCCTATTAATTTAGCCACCTCGCTAATTGTATACATACTCTCACTCCCTCCACATGCTTATCCTCATATATTTTATAGCCTTATCAAATTAATAAAAAACATTTGACTTAGAGTATACTCTAACAAATAAAATCTAACCATAATACATTTATTTGAACTTAGGGGGATTTTATATGAAATACACTGTTATTACTGGCGCTAGTTCTGGAATTGGCTATGAATCGGCTTTAGCCTTTGCATCTCGTGGAAAGAACTTAATACTTGTCGCTCGAAGACAAGAAGAATTAGACGGATTAAAATTAAAAATTAACGAAATGAATCCAGAATTAGATGTTGTTATTCGAAGAACTGATTTATCTATCACGGAGAATGTTTATAAGCTTTATGAAAGCCTACAAGCCTTTCAAATTGAAACGTGGATTAACAACGCAGGGTTTGGTAATTTCGCCTCAATTGCTGAACAAAATTTAAATAAAATTGAAACGATGTTACATGTAAATATAGAAGCACTAACAATACTCTCTTCTCTTTTCGTTCGAGATTATTCAATGGTTGATGGCACACAACTTATTAACGTTTCATCAGGCGGTGGATACACAATTGTTGCTGATGCTGTTACGTATTGCGCTACGAAATTCTATGTAAGTGCATTTACAGAAGGTTTATCTCATGAATTGAAAGAACAAGGTGCAAAACTGCAAGCAAAGATTTTAGCACCTGGTGCAACTGAAACAGAATTTGCAAAACGTTCATTTGATATTGATGAATTCCAATACGATACTGTTGTACCGAAATTCCACACTGCAAAACAAATGGCACAATTTATGCTTGATCTTTACGACAGTGATAAAGTTGTAGGGCTTGTCGATGGTTTTACTTATAACTATGAGCTTAAAAATCCCATTTTTAATTTCGCAGTAAGAAAAACGAATTCAAGTTCTTAATTTCCCTAAAATATAGAATCCCACTATTACGTAAATAATAGTGGGACTTTTTTCTCTCTGAAAATTTCACCCGACATACCGAATCATCGCCACCTCATCACAATAATCAACCTTTGGACAATGTCTACAATCAATCCATACTTTCTCTGGTAACGCCTCTCTATTCACAAAATCAAACCCGCACTTTTGAAAAAATTCCGTTTCATATGTTAAAGAAATGACTCTACTCACTTTTATTTTTGCTGCCTCATTTATTACATGGTTCACTAGCATACGCCCGATTCCCTTCCCTGCATATGTATGCGAAACGACTAATGACCGAACTTCTGCAAGATCCTCCCCTAACACATGTAAACCAGCAACTCCAACAATTTCTTCCCCTTCTTTCATAACATATAAACATTGTAAATATTGATAGAGAGACAAAAGCGAACGCGGTAAAACAACTCCCTCTTTTGCATAAGTTTCAATGAGACTATAAATTTCTTTCACATCACTCGTAACCGCATTAAAGATCTCCATATTTTATCCCCTTGCCCCTGATATTAATATTTATAAACCTAAATGAATTTTAATTCATAATTTTATATAATGATACATCTCTCTTTTCTCCCCGTCAATCACTTTATACAAACAAAAAACCGAGCAATCTAATCGATGCTTGGTTCTTCATTTCGTATCGGTAATACTGTCGAATATTTAATTTCACGAAGTGCTAAACTCGTCTGTATCCTTGTAATTCCAAGCTTATTCAGCTTTCTAATAAACTGCTCCAGCTCTTTACGATCACGATTTGCAACCTTTAATAAATAATCATATTCTCCTGTTAAGCAGTGACACTCTAACACTTCTGGCATCGCTTCTAATTCTTTTTCCAACACGTCAAGTTTATCCGATTGATGAATATTTGTACTCATAAAAATGAAGCATAACAAATCAAAACCAAGCTTTTCTTGATTTAAAATAGCTACTTGCTTATCAATGAACCCTTCTCCATCTAATCTTTTTATTCTCGCATGCATCGCAGCTGGTGATAAATTAACGCGTCTCGCAAGCTCTGCATTACTTACTTGAGACTCCTTCTGCAATATATCTAAAATTTGTACGTCTAAATCATCTAACACTTTAATAACTGACGACTCCATCAAAATTCCCCCTTTTTATTACCGATGATTATTCGAAAAAACACATTATATTCTATATAAAACTGAATATCTTTCCGTAAATATTATCCAAAACAAAATATCTTATCGACTTTTTCCCATTATACAAAAGAATATATTACATAATAAAGAAAAATGCTAAAATTATTTACAATTCACATTGATTACAACAAAGGGGATTTTAATATGCCTTATTTTTATGTCTTTTTACTATTACTAACGAGCTTATTATGGGGAGGAAATTTCGTCGTTGGAAAATCGCTCGTTGATCACGCGTCTCCGATGACACTTACAAGTTTAAGATGGATGATTGCGATTGTTTGTTTATTACCGATGGTTTGGTTTAAAGAAAAGAAAATTATTCCACCTCGTGCTGCAATACTTCCGTTACTACTAATGGGGATTTCAGGGGTCGCTCTTTTTAACATCTTTCAATTTCTAGCACTAGAAAAAACATCCGCAACGAATGTAGGGCTTATTTCTACATTAAATGCAATTTCAATTGCACTATTTTCAGTATTATTTCTAAAAGAAAAAGTAAATACACTTCAAATTCTATCCATGATTCTTTCATTCTTTGGGGTTATTCTTGTCCTATTAAAAGGTAACTTTTCACTTTTATTTTCACTACATTTTAATAGCGGCGATTTATGGATGCTTGCGGCTGTTTGTATTTGGGGCATGTATTCTGTTTGTAGTAAATGGGCAACAAAAACAACTACACCACTCATGGCAACATTATACTCTGGTATTTTCGGTGTTATTTTATTACTGCCATTTAACATTGGGAGCTTCACTGTTACAAATATAAATACTTCCTTCATCACATCCCTTTTATATACAGGGCTTATTTCAACAGTTCTTTGTATGGTGTTTTGGAATATTGGCGTGCAAAAATTAGGAGCTACGACATCCGGTATTTTTCTAAACTTCAATCCAATTTTCACAGCTATTTTAGCATTTCTTTTCCTCGGAGAAGAACTAACGTGGATACAAATTTTCGGGACAATGATCGTTGTGACGGGATGTTATTTATTTTCTCATTTCAAAACAGTTACTGTTCAGCCAACTAGGGCTTTAATGCGGAAACATTCTTAACAAAAAAATATCGCCACCAAAGTGGCGATATTTTTATTTACCTTTCATTTCTTTTACATACTGTTTTTCTTCTTCTGGCGATAAACGTTCTGTTGCCTTTCCAGTATCACCACCTTGAATTTCCCACAAAAAGTTATGCTCCTCAACCGTTTGTGAAAAATCCCCTTTCTCCCAGCGCTCTAAAGTGGCAAGTAACTTTGATTTATATTTAAAATTTGTACTACTTTCTACTGCCTTCTTGGCACTAACAATTTCCTTATTTGTCATTTCAATAAATCCCCATTTTTCAGAGGATTTTACTTTTTGATGTACCATCCTATGCATGGTAGAAATAATTTCATCCTCACTAAATTGTGGCTTCTCTTCCGCAACTTTCTTGTCCTGTTGGCTCATCACTTTTTGTGTTTTAAGACTCTTCTCCTCTTCCTCTATATAATTAAGAAGTTTAGTAACACCGAATACAGCTCCTATCGCAATTACAATCATTGTAATTGCCCCTATTATCCATTTTTTCATATTATGTACTCCCCATTCCCCTAATAATCACATAAACAAATGGAATCGCCTGCGCACAGTCGATTCCATTTGTTTCCTTATTTTATTTTAAACCTTCATCGCTTCTCGTACAATATAACTATCCACATATTGCTTGAATTTTATGATTTTTCCTTTTTCCAGTTGCCATACGTGAATAAAATCTGCTTCAAATGATTTTCCCGTTTCTTTATAAACTCCTGAATAAACACCTTCAGCAATAATTACATCTTTTCCGTTTACTTCATGGTACATATTTACACTCGCTTTATAATCATCCCATTGTGATCCTAATCGGCTAAATACATTTTTCATTATTGCTTCTACACCTATATAAGTTCCCCCGTATGGGAATCCTTCTGCCTCTGTCCATTCTACTTTTTCAGAGAGGGCTTCTGCTAAATGTTTTGCATTCGAAGAAGCTGATCCTTCATATGTACTTCGAATAATTTCTAAATTTGATTTAGGCATGTTACTTCCTCCCATTCTGTTTATTTTTTACACAAGATGTAACCATTTTCGTTACATCTTGTGTAAAAAAATATTTAATTTGTTTTATTCTTAATCTACACGTTGTAATCATTATAGTTACAATAATGATCCAAGTCAACAATTTATAAATAAGTTTACTTCGTTTTCATTACTTTCTCTTTTAAGAAACGATCTACATACCCTTCTGCTTTTACAACGAATAAATACGCACCCATTGCTAGTAATGCAAGATCTAATTCATATCCTGGATTCTTTCCATCTCCTAATAAACCTGCTGCTCCATTTACCTTTACGATAGCTCCAGCTAAAATAAGTGCAAATAACAATCCTACATATTTTACGCCTAAACCGATAATTAATAATATACCACCAACTAATTCTACAGTTGCTACGCCGTATGCCAGACCACCTGGTAAGCCGATGCTTGTAAACCATCCTGCTACGTTATCGATACCTGATTGAAACTTCGCTAAACCGTGCGCGAAGAATGTCACTCCTAACACGATGCGAATAATTAAATTCCCAATATATTGGTTCATTTTGAACTCTCCTTTTTGTTTTGTTATGGTGAACTTTTATTTACAAGTCAAAACAATACGGTATTTCATTTCATTCGTCAAATACTTTTTTAAAGAAAACAAAAAACATTATCCCATTTACGGATAATGTTTTCTTACAAAATAGCGCTAATTCAAGCTTTTACTCTATCGCACAAAAAAAGTTGAAACATTTTTCCAGCACCAACATACGGCAATAAAGACAAGTCCTCTTCTACAACCATTCCAACAACATTCACTTTCTCATCTATAGGCAAATCATGTTTGGCAACCTGCATCTCTCCAGCATATCTACCATACAATTCGTTATCAATTGTAATGCTACCTTTCTTTCTTACAATGGTATGCATCGGCTGTACAACCACCTTGTTTTCTTCTCGCGATTCTACAGAACGAATGACATCACGAGCTGGATCTAGTCTATTTGTATGCACTTGTTCTACCATTTCTAATACTTCTCTTTCCTTGATTAATGGCTCATACCGCAGTGGAATAATTCCTCTACTCGCACTCGCTATCTCTTGTACGCTTTCTACACTTCCGCTTATATCCCCGATTAACACCTTATCGACACCACAATCGTGTACAAGTTCTAAGTACGCTTCAAGCGGGCGCATATGGCGGTGCTTTTCTAACGTTGGTAAGCCTTCATATAGCGGACCACGTTTTTCCCCATCTCCTGGAATGAATGCCATCGTTTTTATTCCGCACTCATGTAAGTATTCGTTTTGTTTTTGTAAAAAGAACTTTGCTAGTCCTGTTTCTGGGCGCGGATAAAAATTATGCCACGCTTCTACATTCTCTACCTTGATATTTTCTATGATTAACTCTTTCCAAAATGATTCTGTAATCGTACTCGCATTTAAAGCTACTTTCATTTTATGGGATACGCGTGCAATTTCTTTTGGCGTGATGCCATAGTCCATTCGTAAACCAGTAATACCCCAGTTTACTAACTCTTCCACATTTTCATACGTCATTCCTAAATGGTGTAACGACTTTGGAGAAACATCAACCATTAATTCCATTTCATTTTCGAGAGCTTGCTTCCCAAGTATTTGAATTAACTCTTTATACGTACCAGGGTCATCTTCAGGAATATGCAATGATGTAAAAATAGATGTAAATCCGTTTTCCTTCGCTACTTTTAACCACTCTTCTTGTTTCTTTACTCGTTCTTTTGCAAGATAAATTGAAACTCCTATCATATGAATCTCCCTTTCTATGAATAGAAAAAGAGAAAGGAATCCCTTTCTCTATATGTTTTCTGCCATTTCTTCTTTAAATCCGAAGAAGTACGTAAAGATAAATCCGAACGTATATGCCACCACTAATCCAAGGAAATATAATAAATATTTATTATCAGCAATTAACGGAATTAATGATAATCCTGATACGCCAATTCCGAGTGCGGCTGTTTTCATAACTGCTTGGAATGCACCGCCAACTGCTGCTCCTAAACAAGCTGTAAGAAACGGTTTCCCAAGTGGTAATGTAACCCCGTATAATAACGGTTCGCCAATTCCTAAAAATCCAACTGGTAATGCACCTTTAATTACGTTACGAAGTCGTTTGTTTTTTGTTTTTACATAGATTGCAATCGCTGCCCCTACTTGCCCAGCTCCAGCCATTGCTAGTACTGGTAATAAAGGCGTTACGTGCGTTTGATTAATAAACTCCATATGAATTGGTGTTAAACCATGGTGTAATCCGACCATAACGAGCGGTAAAAATGTTCCAGCAAGCACTGCTCCCGCAAACGCTCCGCCAATACTTAAAATCACATTAATTCCGCTTGTAATTCCTTCAGATAAAAAACCTGCTACCGGCTGAATCGCTAACATCGTTACGATACTTACGACTAACACAGTAATAAGCGGCGTTACAATAATATCAACTGCATTTGGCACTGCTTTTCGAACTTGTCTTTCCACTACAACCATAAGCCATGCTGCAAAAATTACTGCAAATAGTCCGCCCCGTCCGGGTACGAGCGCTTCACCGAATAATTTCACATTCGCCATCGCTGGGTTAAAAATTAAAATACCAGCAATTGCCCCAAGAACTGGTGTCCCGCCAAATTCTTTCGCTGTATTCCAGCCGACTAAAATTCCTAAGAATGTAAAGATACCGCCGCCAATGAGTAGTAGCATTTGTAGCCACGTTGCATTCGGATCAGCACCTGCGTTTTTCGCAAAGTTAGCAACCCCGTTTATAATACCTGACGCAACAAGACCTGGAATTAACGGAATGAAAATACTTCCTATTTTTCTTAAAAAGTTTTTCACTGGTGTATTATTTTTCTTCTTAATCTCTGACTTCATTTCTTGCCCAAGATCTTCAAGGTGATGATCTGCCACCTCACCAATTCGCAGTCCCGTTAAACCTTCCATTTCAGCTGCTACTTTATTTACTGTCCCTGGGCCAACAACAACTTGAAGCGTCTCATCTTCAATAACGCCCATAACCCCTTCAACCTTTTTCAAAAGATCCATGTTCACTTTACTTTCATCATGAAGCGTTAATCGCAGTCTCGTCATACAATGAGCAATGCCACGAATATTTTTTACTCCCCCAAGTTTCTCTGAAATCTCTTTGGCCATTCTCTCTTCTTTCTTCATAATAGAATCCCCCTCCCTATTATTTTATAGTGCCTTCTTCACAAACCCTTTCGCTTCTTTTAACTTTTCCAGTGCTTCCCCATACTCACACTGCAATAACACCATAACAATCGCAGCTTTCACATTACGTTCTGCTTTTTCATAACACTCTGCTGCTACTTCATAACTAACCCCTGTTGCTTCCACAATAATTCGTTTTGATCGTTCTACTAACTTTTCATTTGTAGATTGAACATCTACCATTAAGTTTTTATATACTTTCCCAACACCAATCATAGAAGCTGTTGAAATCATATTAAGTACTAATTTTTGTGCTGTACCAGCCTTCAAACGCGTTGAGCCTGTTAAAATTTCTGCGCCTGTTTCTACTTCCACATTTAGTTTTGCATATTTACTTATTTCAGCATTTTTATTACAAGAAATACTCGCCGTGCTCGCTCCCACGCTAGCCGCGTACTTCAAACCTCCAATTACATAAGGAGTTCGACCACTTGCCGCAATTCCAATCACTGTATCTTTCTCATTTAATCCAATACTCTTTAAATCTTCTTCTGCTAACTCTTCGCGGTCTTCGGCACCTTCCACCGCCTTAGTAAACGCTTTCAATCCACCTGCTATAAATCCTTGCACCATTTTATCATCTGTTCCAAATGTCGGCGGACATTCCACTGCGTCCAAAATACCTAAACGACCACTCGTACCAGCCCCAATGTAAATTAATCGGCCCTCATCTTCAAAGGATTTAATGACAATCTGTACAACCTTTTCAATTTCTTCTATTTCATTTTCAACTGCTAACGCAACAGTTCGATCTTCTTCATTCATACTTTGCAAAACTTCTTTTATGCTCATCTCATCTAAATTCATCGTCTTCTCATTCCGATGTTCTGTCGATAAATTTTCTAACATATTATCACCTGCTTTGAAATTTAATTTCATACTTTCATTATAACTTCAAGAAATTTAAAATCAATATTACTTTATTATTTTATGAAATTTTATTTCTTTTCATGACAAATTTATCCCACTTTAACTGGCAGTAAGACCCCCACCT
>NZ_BPLI01000056.1:0-32847 GCF_019656175.1 Bacillus sp. BML-BC051 | reverse complement strand
CGTTTTATATTGCTGATTATCCTTACTAAAGTGTTAAAAATGAATATTTTTATATTTTTCTAAATTATCAGAGAAAAATAAATTTTATATCCCATAATACTTTTTGCATAATTATCCTTCTCTTTTTATCATAAAATAGCGCCCCCTTCATAATAAAGATATGTAGGTTAAAATGAGTGCAAAGGATAAGAAAGTATGTTACGATACACTTTGCTAAAAATAGATATCGGTAAAGAGGGGACGGACATGACAGCAATTCAGGCAAAAAACGGGCCGACAGAGAAATTAAGTTTATTCTTATTAACATGGCCTATTTTTCTAGAAGTTTTTCTATTTATGTTAATGGGGATCGCTGATACTTTCATGTTAAGTGCATTATCAGACGATGCTGTATCTGGGGTTGGTGCAGCGAATCAATACCTCCATATCGCTATTTTGGTACTAGAAGTCATCGGAAACGGCGCAGCTATCGTCGTATCTCAATACCTCGGTTCCAAACGTTTTATGGAAGCATCTAAAATATCAGCTTTAGCCGTCACATTAAATTTAGTGGTCGGACTCATTATAAGCGCTGGTTTTCTTTTATTTTCAAAACATATGATGATGGCAATGAACTTACAAGGCGATGTACTCATGTATGCGCAAGGCTATTTATCCATCGTCGGAGGCGCTATTTTCCTTCAAGCTATTATTAATTCATTAGCCGCAATTATCCGCGTACACGGCTTCACAAAGCAAGCGATGTTTATTTCTCTTGGAATGAATATTATTCATATCGCTGGAAACTACGTACTCATTTTCGGGAAATTTGGTTTCCCAGAACTCGGTGTACAAGGGGCTGCTATTTCTTCTGCTGTCAGCCGACTTATCGCACTTATCGTTTTCTTCTGGTTACTGTACCGCGTTATGGAATACCGTGTGAAATTACAATATTACTTCACCTTATCAAAAGAATACATCGGGAAAATTTTAAAAATCGGGATTCCATCTGCATTTGAGCAGGTTATGTATCAAGCTTGTCAAATTGTCTTCTTATACTATGCAACATACTTAGGAACGGAATCATTAGCGGCTAGACAATACGCTACGAACATTTCTATGTTCACTTATTTATTCGCGATTGCGATCGGTATGGGAACAGCCATTATTATCGGACGCCTCGTTGGCGGTGGTGAGAAAGATGAAGCGTATGAACGCGTATGGAAAAGTGTAAAATGGGCAATTGGCGTCACTTTATGTATGGTCGCTCTCGTCGTTACATTCCGCACACAATTAATGGGACTATTTACAGATAATCCGCACATTATTACGTTAGGTGCATCGGTTCTTTTACTAAGTGTACTACTTGAAACAGGGCGTACGATGAACATCGTCATCATCAATTCACTTCGCGCAGCTGGTGATGCAAAGTACCCCGTTTTAATCGGAGCATTCTCTATGGTGTTAATGAGCTTACCACTCGGTTACTTTTTCGCCTTCTATTTAGATATGGGGCTCGTTGGTATTTGGCTAGCGATTGCTATTGATGAATGGACACGTGCCATTATTATGTTCTTCCGCTGGAAAAGTAGAGCGTGGGAACGTTATGCACTCGTTAAACCTGAAGAACAAGAGGAGAGTATTTCTGTTCAGGCACAGTAATACTCGTTTAATTAAAATGCATTAATTGAAAAATAACATTTATATTCACTTACCGACAAATGTTAACAATACAACTGTTTATAGAATAGAAAAAGAGCCATCCTTCCGCAATGGAAGAATGGCTCTTTTCCTTATTGATAAATCTCTTTATATTTCTTATACTCTGCTTCAGAACATAACACGAAATGTCCTGGGCGAATTTCACGCATCGTTGGTGCTTCACTAGCATAATCATGCTGAGATGGATCGTATACGATACGTTTACGATTGCGCTCATAATCTGGATCTGGAAGCGGAATTGCTGATAATAGTGATTTCGTATATGGATGAATTGGATTCGCATATAACTCTTCACTTGTTGTTAGCTCAACGATTTGACCACGGTACATTACGCCGATGCGGTCACTAATGTATTTTACCATTGATAAATCATGGGCAATGAATAAGTATGTTAAACCTTTTTCTTTTTGTAACTTTTTCAGTAAGTTTACAACTTGCGCCTGGATTGAAACATCAAGTGCTGAGATTGGCTCATCGGCAATGATAAATTCAGGTTCTACAGCAAGTGCACGAGCGATACCGATACGTTGACGTTGTCCACCCGAGAATTCATGAGGGAAACGGTTTGCATGCTCTTTATTTAAACCAACTGTGTTTAATAATTCATGAACACGGTCCATACGCTCTTTTTTGCCTTTTGCTAGTCCGTGAATATCAATACCTTCTGCAATAATATCCCCTACTGTCATACGAGGATTTAATGATGCATATGGATCCTGGAAAATCATTTGCATTTTACGGTTGAACTTCTTCAGTTGTGCGCGTGATTTTTTACCATGTACATTTTCACCATCGAACAATACTTCACCAGCAGTTGCATCATATAAACGAATAATCGTTCTTCCAGTTGTCGATTTACCACACCCTGATTCTCCTACAAGACCAAATGTTTCTCCGCGGTAAATATCAAATGAAATATCATTAACCGCTTTGACAACACCACCACTCACGTCGAAGTGTTGCTTTACATTTTTTACTTCAATTAATTTCTCACGTTGTTTAGTCATGTTGTTCACCTGCTTTCATTTGAAGAATGCGTTTTTCAACAACAGCCGGCGGTTTTACTTCTGGAGCTTGCTCGTGAAGTAACCAAGTTGCCGCATAGTGTGTATCACTTACTTTAAATAAAGGTGGGTCCATTTCAAAATCAATTTTCAGTGCCTGTGGGTTACGTGGTGCAAAAGCATCTCCCTTTGGCGGCTTTAATAAATCTGGAGGCGTTCCAGGGATTGCATATAACTCTTCTTCTGAACCATCTAAACTTGGCATAGATGCGATTAAGCCCCAAGTGTACGGATGTTTTGGATTGTAGAAAATTTCATCAACCGTTCCAATTTCAACAACTTTACCAGCGTACATAACTGCTACGCGGTCCGCAACGTTTGCCACTACGCCTAAGTCATGCGTAATGAAAATGATTGCCGCTTCTGTTTTTTGCTGAATGTCTTTCATAAGCTCTAAAATTTGCGCCTGAATTGTAACGTCTAGCGCTGTTGTCGGCTCATCGGCAATTAATAGTTTCGGGTTACAAGCTAACGCCATCGCAATAACTACACGCTGTCTCATACCACCTGAGAATTGGTGAGGATATTGTTTTAAGCGCGCTTCTGGATTTGGAATACCTACAAGGTCGATTAATTCTAACGCAACTTTACGTGCATCTGCTTTACTCATCCCTTGGTGTTTAATAAGGCCTTCCATAATTTGATTTCCAATTGTCATCGTTGGGTTTAATGATGTCATTGGATCTTGGAAAATCATCGCGATATCTTTACCGCGCACTTGTTGCATTTCTTTTTCTGTTAATTTCGTTAAGTCACGACCTTCAAATACGATTTCACCGTTTTTAATACGTCCTGGAGGATTCGGAATTAATCCCATTAACGCTTTAGAAGTAACTGATTTACCAGAACCAGATTCTCCTACAATCGCTAATGTTTCTCCCTTTTTCAAATCAAAAGTAACACCGCGTACAGCTTGTACTTCACCTGCATGTGTATCAAAGGAGACTTGCAAATCTTTTACCTCTAGCAATGTTTTCATTTTTACTTCTCCCCTCTTTTACTTACGCATTTTTGGATCTAACGCGTCGCGTAATCCGTCTGCCATTAAGTTGAATGCTAAGATTAACATACTGATGACAACCGCTGGGATGAACATCATATGTGGATACGTTTGAATTGATTTATAACCATCGTTTACAAGAGAACCAAGTGATGCGAATGGTGGCTGAATACCTAAACCGATGAAGCTTAAGAACGCCTCACCAAACACTGCTGTTGGAATTGTAAACATTGTCATTACGATAATTGGTCCCATTACGTTCGGGATTAAGTGTTTTACAATTAACTGTGTATTTGTTGCACCTAATGTACGAGATGCTAATACATATTCTTGATTTTTTAATTTCAGGATTTGTCCACGAACGATACGCGACATCCCTATCCAACCTGTAATCGCCATTGCGAGTGTAATTGACCATATACCAGATCCCATAATGATTACCATTAAAATAACGATGATTAAGTATGGAATACCGTTAATAATCTCCATAATACGCTGCATAATATTATCTACTCTACCGCCATAGAACGCTGAAATACCTCCATATGCAACCCCAATTACTAAGTCAATTGCTGCTGCTAAAAGAGCGATATATAATGATACACGCGTACCTTCCCATGTTCTTGTCCATAAATCGCGTCCAAGATCATCTGTACCAAACCAGAAATACTCTTTAATATCACGTTTTTCATATTGGTCAACACCATATTGATCTGTACCGTCAAATGGTAGCCAATGAACATTTTCAATAACAGGAATTTTCGGTGGTAATTTCGCACGACCTAAATCTTGCTCTTTATAAGAATGCTTACTTACCATCGGTCCTAAAACTGCTAGTAATATAATAAGCGCTAATAAAATGAAACCGAACATTGCCCCTTTATGTTGGAACAAACGTCTTCTTACATCTTGCCAAAACGTTAAGCTTGGACGGGCAATGACTTCATTATCAACATTATTTTGATTGGCTTGTTGAAATAAATCTGGAGATAATTTTTGTACATCTTTCATCATTTTTTCCCTCCCGCTAAACGAATACGAGGATCAATAATTCCGTATAAAATATCAACAATGAAAATAACTAAGATGAAAATCGCACTATAGAAAATTGTAGTTCCCATAATAACTGTATAGTCATTCACTGTAATAGATTTAACGAACTGTTCCCCCAGTCCTGGTACAGCATAAATTTGCTCAATAACTAATGTCCCTGTAATTAATCCTGCAACCATTGGTCCTAAAATTGTTACAACTGGAATTAACGCGTTACGAAGTGCGTGTTTAATAATGATAACGCCTTGGCTAATTCCTTTCGCTTTTGCTGTTAAAATGTAGTCAGCTTGCATAACTTCAATTAACTCTGCACGAGCAAAACGTGCGATTGTTGCGATAACTGCCATCGATAAAGCGATTGTAGGCATTACGGTAAACTCTGGTCCTTTCCAGAATGCTACTGGGAACCACCCAAGTTTTACCCCTACGAAATATTGTAGTAATGCGGCGAATACGAACGATGGTACCGACATCCCGAGTACGGAAATAATTGTCGCCCCATAATCGACCCACGTATTGTTACGAAGTGCCGCAACGATTCCTAAAATTAAACCGATAAATGTACCTAATATAATCGCTTGTAAACCAAGTTGTGCTGATGGTCCAATGCGATCCACAATCATATCTGTTACTGGACGGTTATCATATTGGAATGATACCCCTAAATCACCTTTTGCTAAGTTACCTAAGTAACGTGCATATTGAACTGGTACTGGATCATTTAAGCCATATTTTTCAAGAATGATTTCTTTTTGTGCCGGTGATAGTTTCTCCTGGTTTTTAAGCGGAGAACCCGGAAGTAATTTCATCAAAAAGAAAGTCAGTGTAGTAATTAAAAATAATGTCAAAGCCATGTACACGAAACGTTTTAATACATAACGTCCCATAGTCAAGCACCTCCCCGTTTTTCTCAAAAGCAATAAGATAGTTTAAAATATTCTTACTTTTATTTTTTTAAAATAAGAGCATATGCCCATCATAGGCATATACCCTTATTCATGATGGAAACCATTTTTAGTTTTTAAGTTCAACCCACTTATAGCTAAATTCTCCGCCATATTTATGTTCTAATAGGCCAGTAATTGAGCCACGTTGTAAATATGCTTTACCAGGTTGATATACTGGAGCAATCGCTGCATCTTCAAGCAATTGTTTTTCTGCTTTTAATAGAGCATCCCAGCGAGCTTGTACATCAACTTCTGTTTTCGCTTTTTTAATTAAATCATCATACGCTGTATTTGCATAATTCACTTTATTTTGTGCATTACCTGTTGTATACATTTCAAGGAATGACATTGGATCCATATAATCTGGACTCCATCCCGCATATGACATTGCATAATCTCCACTTGCTTCAAGTTTTAGTTTTTGTGCAAATGGCTGCATTTTTGTTGAAACTGTTAAACCTGGTAAGTTCTTTTCAAATTGGCCTTTTAAATACTCTCCGATTTTTTTCGCATCATCAGTATCAAAGTTTAATAGCTCTAACTCTACTTTGTCTACACCAAGTTCTTTTTTACCAGCTTCCCAGTATTTTTGAGCTTCTTTCATATCCTCTTTTATAAGCTTTCCGTTTTCTTCACGGAAGTCTTTTCCATTCGGACCTTTTGCTAAGCCTTTCGGAACAAAACCATATATTCCTTCTGAACCATCGTTTAAGATCACTTTTCCAATGTTTTCACGTTCAAAGGACATTGCAATTGCTTTTCGGATATTTTTATTTGCTAAAAATTTATTCTTTTCATTTAAGCGAATAAATTGTGTAGATGGTCTCTTAATCGTTTTAAAGTCAGCATCTGATTTGTATTTATCTACAAATTCTGATGTTAACACTACACGATCAATTGCTTTCGTTTCATATAAATTTATAGCAGTTGAACGATCCTTAACAATATTGAAGTTTATTTCCTCAAGTTTTACTTCTTTATTTTCCCAATACGTTGGATTCTTCTTAAGTTGGAAACTTTGTTCATGCTTCCATTCATTTAATACGAATGGACCATTATAAAGTGTCGTATTGGATTCTAATCCAAATTTTGCTCCTTGTTCTGTTACAAACTTTTCATTCAAAGGATACAATGTTGGATAGACTGTTAAACTTACAAAATAAGGAACAGGGTTATTTAATTCCACTTCAAGTGTATGATCATCAATTGCCTTTACACCAAGCTCTTCAACTGGCAATTCTTTTTTGTTAACTTTCTCCGCATTTTTCACATCAAATAGTATGTAAGCAAACTTGGCACCCGTGTTTGAATCTACAGCTCTTCGCCAAGAATAAACGAAGTCTTTCGCTGTTACAGGTTCACCATTAGACCATTTCGCATCTTCACGTAACTTAAACACATACTTTTTGCCATCTTCTGATTTCTCATAAGATTTAGCGACACCTGGAACAAGTTTATCGTCTTTCCCCAGACGATATAATCCCTCCATCGTATTATTCATGATGTTAGAAGATGTTGCATCCGTTGATAACGTCGTATCCATAGTTGGAATTTCAGCTGTCTCAGTTAGATTTAAAACTTGCTTGTTTGAGGATTTTTCTTTTGCGCCTGCTTTGTTATCCTCTTTTTGGTAACTACAAGCGCCTAACATACTGACTGTCAGCGTCGATGCAAGTAATAACGGTATCTTTTTCTTCATGTTGTGTTGCCTCCCCTAATTGCACTTCCTGTACCCTCACTTGTAAAAAAGTAGAATTGAAAGAATAATCTCCAAGTTTCTACAATTTTCATTATACATATAATATAACAATTGTGAATATAGTTTTTTGTTTTTTTGTTAAAATTTTTAATAAAATGTTTATTTTTTTATTTTTTCGTAAAGGGATACGTTAACATTGCTACCATCATCTTGAAATCAGACCTTTAATTGCGTATAATTTTCAAAAAATTAATTCTAGTACATATTATAGCTTTTATAGTATAATAATTCTAGTAATATTTTGACGGAGGGGAACATTTTGAATAAAGTTTTTTTTCATACTTGTATACTAATTTTCATAGCGATAATCGCTTCTAGTATTGGCGCATTCCTCGTTTCATCGCAATTTTTGTTGAATTTTGTCAATATATCGTTTTATGTCGCACTATTTTTTATTCTTGTTGGCGGTTTTTTATTCATATTTCAAAATGGATTTTTCAATGTAACAATTTACGCCTTCCAAAGAGTATTTGGTACGAACAAAAAAATTGAGTCTTTAATTGAAGAAGTAGAGGAACCTGTCGATAAGAAAGAACGTATTTATAAAACATATTCATTCAAATGGACGTATCCAATTTGTATTACAGGTATCGTTCTTGGGTTGTTCTCGACCCTCATTAGCTTTACTATTTTGATGTAGTTTGCAAACCCTATCCCATATGATATAATAATCAGCAAAACATTTTGTTATAAAACTTTAGTTCTTTCATATTAAAGAGCTCAGGTAACAATAAATAAATTTATATGTATGCGATGATAAAGAAGAGTACATATTGAGGCAATTTCAGAGAGCTTGTGGCTGGTGTGAACAAGTAATTGTACAGTATGGAATGGGCTTTTGAGCACCAAACCGAACCGAAAGTAGTAGGCTTTGGCGTTATATCCAAACGTTATTATGGATTAGAGAGATTTCACAGTAGTGAAATAATTAGGGTGGTACCGCGGTCCATTCGTCCCTATAGTTTTTTGGGATGAATGGGCTTTTTTGTTTGCCTTCTCTTCCCTATCACGCATTCAAATTTAGGAGGAATTACTTATGTCAGTTATCTTTTCTGGTATTCAGCCGAGTGGAACGATTACACTTGGAAACTATTTAGGAGCTATGAAGCAATTTACAGAGCTTCAAAATGAGCACGACTGTTATTTCTGTATTGTAAACCAACATGCAATTACAGTACCTCAAGATCCCGTACAACTTCGTAAAAACATCCGCAGTCTTGCTGCGCTTTATGTAGCATGCGGCATCGATCCTGAAAAAGCTACTTTATTTGTACAGTCAGAAGTACCAGCACACGCTCAACTAGGATGGATTATGCAATCAGTTGCTTACGTTGGAGAATTAGAGCGTATGACGCAATATAAAGATAAAGCATCAGGTAGAGATTCCGTACCAGCTGGATTACTAACGTATCCACCATTAATGGCTGCTGATATTTTACTTTACAACACTGAAATCGTACCGGTTGGTGATGACCAAAAACAACATATGGAATTAACACGTGACCTAGCAGAGCGTTTCAACAAGCGCTTCCGTGAAGTGTTCACTATTCCTGAAATTCGCATTCCAAAAGTAGGAGCTCGCGTTATGTCATTAACAGAACCTACGAAAAAAATGAGTAAATCTGATCCGAATCCAAAATCAATGATCAGCATGCTTGATGAACCAAAAACAATTGAAAAGAAAATTAAGAGTGCTGTAACTGATTCTGAAGGTATTGTGAAATTCGATAAAGAAAACAAACCTGGCATCTCTAACTTATTAACTATCTACTCTTCATTCTCAGGAAAAACAGTAGAAGAAATCGAAGCAATGTACGAAGGAAAAGGATACGGAGACTTCAAAGGCGACCTAGCACAAGTAGTCGTAGATGCAATTCGTCCAATCCAAGACAAATATAACGAACTAATCAGCTCACCAGAACTAGACGAAATTCTAGACAAAGGTGCCGAAAAAGCAAACCGCGTTGCATTCAAACAACTACGCAAAGTAGAAAACGCAATGGGGTTAAGTAGAAAACGTAGATAACTTATAAAGCGGAGGCGACTGTTTAGCCCTGACGGCTAAGGTTCTTTCCCACAGAAGGTGCTTTTTACCTTCTCGTGGGGAAGGTTCTTAGACGCGAAGGGCTAGGAGCCGGAGCTGGATTTCTTAAAAAGCGGAGGCGGCTCGCTTAGAATGTGAAGGGGATGGAGCTCCTGACGTAGAGGCGCTTTTTGCCTCGCAGGAAGGCGCGAAGCCACCGAACATTCTTGCCGCCGGAGCTGGATTTCTTATAATGCTCGCTGAAGCAAAGTTACAACAAATTAAAAAAACCGCCAATCGGCGGTTTTTTAATTTACCTTTTGCTCGTTTTCCATTTCCCATAACTTTTCAAAAAATGGCTGTCCTTTTACGAGACGCTCACATAATTGTTCGTGCTTCTCAGACCAGCCTGTTTTCGCTTCATCGTACAGTTTAGCCCAAATATCTTCAAATTCCATATGTTGAACCATTCCGTATGCTGATGTATCCCACTCTGTGAACCAATAGCGAATTTCTGCTGTGTTTTTCGTTGTATGTAATTGATCTAACGCCATAAATAATAATTGTTTAAGCTGTCTTTCTTTACGAGTTAAGCCATTCATAATGAAAGGTGATGGTGATAAAATATGATGTTCTTTTTCCATTTCTTCTACTTGGAACTCATACTTTTCTGCTTGTACGTTTTCTACCATCTCATATACCATCTGCTCTTGGCGCGGTATAAGTCTGCTCTTTCGAATTGGCACATTGTAACCAATTGTGTCGATCGCAATAATTCCTTTTCCATCTGTAACTACAAAGCAATACTCTTGCTGCAAACGTTCATGATTTTTACGAATATAAGCCTTATGATGTACGTCTTCCAACATTTTTTGCGGAAGCTCTAACAATTCGTTCTCGATGTAATGATATAATGTGGCATCTACTTTTAATAATGGCACTTGATCTAATAGCTCAATCGTATCATCTTTCCGCCATTCGTAAAAATGACAAACGTTATACCCATTCTCTTCACCTTCAAACCAATTTACCCATACATCATGTAGATATAACATTCACTACCCCTCACTTCACTACTGTTTGTATCAATCATTATGTTCAATTTTTCTTAACTTTATTCCACCTAAGGAAATATATTCTAATTATTATTTTTTCTTCTATTAATACTAAAAAAAACAGGAAATAGGGTTCCTGTTTTTTTATATATGAAATGTATTTGCTTTATTCAATATTTCTTTTGCATCTATAGATAATAAAGAAAGCGTATCTTCTCCTTCCAAAGTTACACAATCTTTGACAATATGAAATCCAAGTGCATAGCCAAGCATCTTCGGATAAGAATGAAATCCATTTAATAAGATGTCGTGTTCCCTTGTTCCTCGTTTTATACTTATTCTTTCATATACAACGTTTTCCCAATAATAAATAGCCTCTTCTTTTGAAAGATACGTCGTCCACGGTGCATTGTTCTTTTCTGAATATCTTTCCGTTACTGCTTGCTCAGCTAGCCCTTCCATAATCATCGTATCAAGTAGTGTATATTCTGTTTCTTTCGTCTCAATTCGATGTAACCTGCATATGTGATGATATTCATGCGCCAATAACACTTTTAATTCTTCCACCGAATTCCGTCCGCATACGAATAAGAAAATAACGTGACGCATAGATAATCCAGCCCTGCCGTTATACTCTTCTTGCACAGTTCGATTATAGGAATCTGATAATAAAATAAAGACAGGGACATCCGGACCTTTTAACCAAGTTTTCAGCTTCTCATACTCCGTACGTAATTCTTTCCAAACTTCCTTTTTCTCTAACTCTTTAATTTCTTGTTCTCCTCGCATAATCGGGCGATACATACCTTTAGAAATTAAAAAGCGGTACAACCTTTCTTTTGGCAGCGGGATATACTTCGTAAACTTCTCACACAGCTTTTCTGGCCGTCCATAATATAAATGTAACCACTCAGCAGTTTCAACAATCCCCATCTTTATCCCTCCTTTTTCTTATGTATATGCAAAAGGAGAAAAAGACGTAAAAATAAATAAGGAGTTTTTTCGCAATATGCTACGAAAAAACTCCTTATTTTATCTATTATTTATACGATTTAAATACTAATACTGCGTTATGACCACCGAATCCTAGTGAGTTACTTAATACTGCATTTACTTCTTGTTGTCTCGCTTTATTCGGCACGTAATCTAAGTCACATTCTGGATCTGGTGTTTCATAGTTAATTGTTGGAGGGATTACTCCGTCTGTAATTGATTTAATTGAGAAGATCGCTTCAACAGCACCAGCTGCTCCTAATAAGTGACCTGTCATTGATTTCGTTGAGCTAATTGCTACTTTATACGCGTGCTCACCGAACGTTTCTTTAATTGCCATCGTTTCATACTTTTCATTCGCATCCGTACTTGTACCGTGCGCATTAATGTAATCAATATCTTCTGGCTGTAGACCTGCATCTGCTAAAGCTTGACGCATTGCACGCACGCCGCCTTCACCGCCAGGAGCCGGCATTGTAATATGGAATGCATCACCAGTTGCACCGTAACCAGCGATTTCCGCATAAATGTGAGCACCACGAGCTAATGCGTGCTCTAATTCTTCAAGAATTAAAATACCTGAACCTTCACCCATTACGAAACCGCTACGGTTTTTATCAAATGGACGGCAAGCTGTTGCTGGATCTTCATTAAATGTTAATGCTTTCGCTGAACTAAATCCTGCAAATGCCATACTTGTTAACGGTGCTTCTGCTCCGCCTGTTATCATTGCATCAGCATCACCGCGCTGAATCGCTTTAAATGCATCACCAATTGAGTTTGCACCAGATGCACAAGCCGTTACAGAACAAGTGTTAATTCCTTTTGCTCCTGTTGCGATTGATACTTGACCTGCTGCCATATCTGGAATCATCATTGGTACGAAGAATGGGCTCACGCGGCGCGGGCCTTTCTCAGTAAAAATCTTAAATTGTTCTTCGTATGTTTCCATACCGCCAATACCAGAACCAATCCACACTCCAATTCGAGGTCCGTTTTCTTCTGTAATTTCAAGCTTTGCATCCGCAACTGCCATTTTCGCTGCTGCTACTGCATATTGTGTAAAGCGATCCATACGGCGCGCTTCTTTTTTATCAATATATTTCTCGACTTCAAAGTCGTTAATTTCTGCTGCTACTTTTGCTGGAAATAGTTCCGGATCAATTCTTGTAAGTCGTCCGATTCCAGATACACCCTTTTTAATGTTTTCCCACGCTGTTTCAACATCTGTTCCAATCGGTGTAACAGCTCCTAGTCCTGTAATTACGACCCTCTTTTTTTCCATACAAAATACACTCCTTTTTTCTCTCAGTCCTTATTTACCCCAACGAAGAGCAACTGCTCCCCATGTTAATCCACCGCCAAAACCAACAAGTATAATTAAATCACCATCTTGAATACGTCCGTTTTGCAATTCCTCTACCATTGCAATTGGAATTGAAGAAGCTGATGTATTACCGAACTTCTCAATTGTCATACTCATTTTTTCTTGTGGTAAATTTAATCTTTCTCTTGCAGATTCCATAATACGAATATTCGCTTGATGCGGTACTAAGAAATCCACATCCTCTTTCGTAAGACCAGCCTTATCCAGCACGCGAAGACAAGATTCACCAAGTTGACGAACGGCAAATTTAAAGACTTCTCTGCCATTCATCATAACATACTCGTCTTGATATAGATGCTTACCGCCACTTCCGTCTGCTCCTAATTCAAAAGATAGAACGCCTCTTCCTTCTGAAACAGCCCCCATTACGATAGCACCGGCTCCGTCTCCAAATAGTACTGCTGTATTGCGATCATTCCAGTCTACAATTTTAGAAAGTTTATCACTACCAACTACTAATACATTTTTATAAGTTCCCGTTTGAATAAATTGCTGTGCTGTAATCATTCCGTACATAAAACCAGCACACGCTGCGCCTACATCCATTGCAGCTGCATGTTTCGCTCCAATCGCTTCTTGAATGACACAAGCTACCGCTGGAAACGCACGATCTGGTGTTACTGTCGCCACTAAAATAAGATCGATTTCCTCTCCACTAACCCCTGCATCTTCAAGTGCTTTTTTAGCAGCCTCTACGGCCATATATGAAGTATCTATTGTATCATCGGCAATGCGTCTTTCTGCAATTCCCGTTCTCGTACGAATCCATTCATCGGATGTATCCATTATTTTCTCTAAATCGTGATTTGTGACTACTTTTTCCGGCACATATCTTCCGATCCCTAAAATGCCCACGTTCACATCGCAGCCCTCCGTTTTATATCAATTATTATGACTTGGTACTAATTTTAAAACATAAATGTATTTTTGTCTAGAATATATTTCAGCTAAAACATAAAGCTAGGCATTATTCACCTTATTGTTTATGAAAAGAAACAGAAACATACCTTTCCTGTTTCTTTTGAAATATAAAAAGGCCCGAGCCTCCCTTCCATCTAAAAAGATGCCTTTTCTGCTTTCCTTCTAAACTAGAGAGTTCTCCTCACTACTTTTCCTTTATCCTCTTCATATCTCTCGTTTTTCCCCAGGCGAGAATAAAAAAGGCCCTGACCGCTTCTATCCACGGTTCGGGCCTCTCTTCCATCTAAAAAGATGCTTTTTCTGCTTTTTATTCTTGATCTGCTTTCCCAAGCTCATATGCTTCGTTCATAACTTTCATCAATAACTCTAATACTGGTTGTGCTTTCTCCATATCAAGAGCAATTCCATTATCATCTAAAATGGCCTTTGCTTCTGGTAAATGCTTCATTGCGATTTGTAAAAATTGCATGCTTTTCTCATTCATATTATGTTCTTCCTCTCCATTAAAACTTTCACATACATAGTGTAACACGCTCGCTATCCTTCGTATAACTCTTTATATTTTTTCATATGTGCCAATTGTTTATTTAAACCGTATTCTAATGGGGTATTTCTTTTTATCAAAATAACCTCGACAGTATCATCTCTTTCTTCCTCATTCTCTTTATTCACTTTATCCTCTGCACGTAATAGGTTCATACCTTTTTTCCATAATGATTTTTTACCACTAAGTAAATTGTATATACCGAGATGCCCCTCGTTCATTCCATTTTCCCATAAGTATTCACATACATCTTCCACGTACAGTAGATCACTTCCGTTTTCCTCACTCACATAATGGCACTCTTTCTCATCCAGTTCTGATAAAATGAGCTGATGATACATCATAAAAGATGGTTGCCAGGGTCCATATAATGTAGGAACTCGAAATACACTATACTGTACCTCTCCTTTTTTCAATCCTTCTTCCACTTTCGAAAATAAACGTTTATTTTCGGATTCATCTACGTTTCCTACTTCAATAGAAGAAATTAGATTTAACTTCACTTTATGTTCTTCACACAGTCTTACAATGCGCTTTAAATACTGTAATATGACCCTTTCATTCCGAAAGCCACTTTGTTGATTTGGCTCATACAAGCAAAAGTAAACCGTATCGAACTTCTCTCCTTCTACTGATCTCCATCCATCTTCATCTCTTATCGAATAATACGTAAATAACGCATTTCGCCCAATTAACAATAACTTCTCTTCATTAATTTTTGTCACATTCTCGAATTCATCAAAATCAAGACCGTACACTTCTACTTCTTCTGCAATCATTTTATTCACAAGGTGATAACCTACAAACGTAAGTGCACCTATAATTAGCACGCGTTCCATACCACCAACCCTTTCTCCTTGAAACAAATAGCTCCTCATTTATGTATATGGGAGCTTCACAATTCTTCTTCATATTTTTTAAAGAAATCAGTCGTTTGCCTAACCATTTTATATTTCACATCTTGCAGATGGAATAAGACAGAAGTATCGCATTGATTGAATTGCCTCATTTTCTCATATTTACGTAACAACTGTTTTCTTCCTCTTTTTTCTTGTGTTGATACGAAAACTTTAACAGGTACACAAGACGGAAGAAGCGTAAATGATTTCTTATTTATTTTGGACTCCAATTCTTCTTCTTTAGAATCATACGCCAAACATAATTCCTTCACTAATCTTTTGTAAAAAAACTTATGCTCTTTCTCAAACTCCACATATTCTGGTAAATCTAAACACGGATTTAACATAATGACTGAGCGTATACATTCAGGGTATTTGTTCATCATTTCAAGCGCTACAAGTGCCCCCATACCATCTGCCATAATGTGCATTTTCGCATTTAATGTCTCTTTTCTCAAAACAACGTCATATAAGCGTTTTGCTAGACGAACAGATTGGTCGTTTCCCCAATGTCTTCCGTATAAATTAGAAGAAAAGACCGTGTAGCCTTTCTCAATAAGGCCATGTAAAAAATAAGATCTACCTGCATGCTGTGTCCATAAACTTGTACCATTCTCAATAAAGTAGTTGTAATCACCAAGAAGCATTACAGAAAATCCATTTGGCTTCTCCGGTAAATAAATGACACATGGTTCTTTTTCTAAATAAAAAAAACGTTCCGTAATACTCATTTTTCCCCCGCCTTATTTTCTAAACGTATAAAAGTACTCTTCTATAATGTATGAACGGAATGCAAATTTGCGTTGAAAAATCTACAAATATTTTTCTATATTCTTTTTTCAATTGTGTTACAATAAGGACAGATTGAACGAATAGAGGTGTAAAATATGCGTTTCATTTGGGCATTAATTTGGTCGTTCGCGCTTGTACATATGATGAGCTACGTAATCGGCTCTATGACTGGCGGTACATACGATTTTAACCAAGCGTCTATTTTCTCAGTTGTTCTTGCGGTATTAGTACTAGCAATTTCAGCTACAATTCCAAACGAGCCAGTAGAACAACACTAAAAAAAGAGTCCGGATTTTATCCGAACTCTTTTTTTATTTTACTTTACATGAACGACTAATTCATTATTTTCTACATCAACCACTACATGACTATTGTCAGTAATTGTTCCTGCAATTAATTCTCTCGCTAATTTCGTTTCCACTTGACGCTGTACATATCGTTTTAATGGACGAGCTCCGTACATCGGATCAAAGCCGGCTTCTACAACAAATTCTTTTGCTGCATTTGTTAATTCAACTGTAATATGACGGTCAGCTAAACGACCTTGTAATTCTTTTACAATTTTATCAACAATACCTTTAATTTCATTCGTTGTAAGAGGTTTGAATAAAATAATTTCGTCGACACGGTTTAAAAACTCTGGTCGGAAATGTCCTCTTAATTGTCCCATTACAAGTTCTCTTGATTCTTCTTTAATGGAGCCATCTGCTTCTAATCCATCTAACAAATGAGCAGATCCAATATTTGAAGTCATAATAATAACCGTGTTTTTAAAGTCTACTGTACGCCCTTGCGAATCTGTAATGCGCCCGTCATCTAACATTTGTAATAAAATGTTGAATACTTCTGGATGTGCTTTTTCGATTTCGTCTAACAAAATAACTGAATACGGTTTACGTCTTACCGCTTCTGTTAATTGACCGCCCTCTTCATATCCAACATATCCAGGAGGCGCACCAATTAAGCGTGACACAGCGTGTTTCTCCATATACTCAGACATGTCGATACGAATCATTTGCTCTTCACTATCGAATAAAGACTGTGCTAACGTTTTTGCAAGTTCTGTTTTACCAACACCTGTCGGTCCTAAGAAGATGAAGGAACCAATTGGACGGTTCGGGTCTTTAATACCAGCGCGCGCACGAAGAACTGCGTCTGATACTAAGCTTACCGCTTCCTCTTGTCCGATGACACGCTCTGATAAAATGTGCTCTAAGCGTAGTAATTTCTCGCGTTCACCCTCAACGAGTTTTGCGACAGGAATACCAGTCCAGCGTGAAACAATATCAGCAATCTCTTCTTCACTTACTTCCTCACGTAATAAACGATTTTCTTGTTTATTATGTGCGCCCATTTCTTCTGCTTCTTTTAACTCTTTTTCAATTGCAGGAATTTTCCCATGGCGAAGTTCCGCTGCTTTATTTAAATCGTAATTACCTTCTGCTTCTTCTAATTCACGGCGCAGACGCTCTAAATGTTCACGTAAATCACGAACTTTGTGAATATCTTCTTTTTCTTTCTCCCATTTCGCTCTCATACCACTTGCAACTTCTTTTAAATCCGATAATTCACGTTGCAACGTTTTTAGACGTTCTTGGCTACCAAAGTCCTTCTCTTTTCCAAGAGCTGCTTCTTCAATTTCCAGTTGCATAATGCGGCGCGTTACTTCATCTAATTCTGTTGGCATAGAATCAATCTCTGTTCGAATCGTTGCACACGCTTCATCAACAAGATCAATTGCTTTATCTGGTAAGAAACGATCCGAAATATATCGATCTGATAAAACTGATGCTGCTACAATCGCACGGTCATGAATATTTACACCATGATAAATTTCAAAACGCTCTTTTAAACCACGTAAAATGGAAATTGTATCTTCAACAGTTGGTTCTTCTGCTAATACTTGTTGGAAACGTCTTTCTAGCGCTGGGTCTTTCTCAATATATTTACGATATTCATCTAACGTTGTCGCTCCAATGCAATGCAGTTCACCACGCGCAAGCATCGGTTTTAACATATTTCCTGCGTCCATCGCACCTTCTGTTTTACCAGCGCCGACGATTGTATGAAGTTCATCAATGAATAATAAAATGCGGCCTTCACTCTTTTTAATTTCATTTAATACAGCTTGCAGGCGCTCTTCAAACTCACCACGGAATTTCGCTCCAGCTACAAGCGCACTCATATCTAATGCAAAGATTGTTCTATCTTTTAACCCTTCTGGTACATCCTTTTTCACAATACGCTGCGCTAATCCTTCAACGATTGCTGTTTTACCAACACCTGGCTCACCAATTAAAACTGGGTTATTTTTCGTTTTACGTGAAAGAATGCGAATTACGCGGCGAATTTCACTATCGCGGCCGATAACAGGGTCAATTTTCCCCGCTCTTACTTCCGCCACTAAATCACGTCCATATTTTTCTAACGCTTCATAAGTTGCTTCTGGATTTTGACTAGTCACTCTTTGATTCCCCCGAACTGTCATTAACGACTGTAATAAGTTATCTTTCGTAATATGAAATCTTGTAAGTAATTGATTTATATCGCCTTTTTCTTCTGAAAAAGCAAGCAATACATGTTCAACTGAAATGTAGTCATCTTGCAATTTCTCTGCTTCTTTTCCTGCTCTTACAAGTAGTTGTTGCAGAGCACCTGTTATATATAATTTGCCTGCTTCTGCACCACTTCCCGTTACAGAAGGCTTTTTCTTAATTAAACTTTCAGCACCTTGTTTTAACGCTTCTATATCGACATTCATTTTTTGAAAAATACGCACTGCTAACCCATCTTGCTCTTCTAATAATGTAAACAAGAGATGAGCAGTATCTACTTCTTGATGATGATGAGATACCGCTAAAGATTGGGCACTCATAATCGCCTCTTGTGTTTTTGTTGTCATTTGATTTAAGTCCATCTTTACAGTCCTCCAAATGTTTGACTTTCTTTGACCTTTGATTTGATTATACGCCAACTGACTTTTTTATACAATAATTTTGCTTATGTATTTTCAAACTTATTATTGGAAAAAGAAAAAGGGAACATTCATTATACAATTGAAAAATATACGGTAAATGAAATTATAATATGTAACGAAAAAAAAGCCGCAATAATGATTGCGGCTTCTGTTACGGTTTTCTTTTATATGTCCACTGACGGTTATGATTCGTGTTATCCGGAAACTTTTCACCGGCAGTTAATTTCACCATTTGCGGATCTTTTACCATACTTCCTGTTTCACCAATTTCTACGTAAATGCCATCATTTGGCGCTTTTTGTCCAGAACGAAACCTGCGATTTTGTCCCATTTCCATTCTCCTTCCATGACGTCTTTGCCTCATTAGTATATCCATTTCAAAAGAAAGCTTTTCTGTCATGTTTAGGAAACAAGTACTACATTTCGTTCTTGTACATATACATGAATGACACAAGCTTAGGAAGGGATTTCTTTCCTATTTGTAAAAAAAAAGAAACCAACCTACTATAGGCCAGCTTCAAAGGAGAGTCAAACATATACGAGAAGATTACATGTTCATTATAAGCCTCATCATACGAACAATGTAACCCTTTTCACAATTTGTACATAATGAAAGAAACATTGTTTGAACTTTCTAAAAAGATGTTGACTTTTCTTAATTTCCAGCGAGAAATAGTAGACACCGTAGCGCTTTGCGACGTAAGATGGATATATAGTGAAGTTTCCATCTTTGGTGGTCTCACCCAGCTTAACCTCTTATTTCTGCATATTAAAAACGGAAATACAGATAGAAACAAAAAAATTATTATAAGAGGTGAAATTATGAATAAACAGCATTTAATCGCATTAGACTTAGACGGTACTTTATTGACAGACAACAAAATAATTTCCACTCGAACAAAACATACAATTGCAAAAGCAAAGGAACAAGGACATATTGTCGTTATTTCAACAGGGCGTCCATTCCGTGCTAGTTTTGATTACTATAAAGAACTTAGTCTGAATACACCAATCGTAAACTTTAACGGCGCTTACGTACATCATCCTCTTGATTCAAAGTGGGGAACACATCACTCTCCTCTTGAGCTAGCAACAGCACAAGAAATTGTCCGAGCTTGCTTTGATTTTGGCGTAAAAAATATATACGCTGAAGTAATGGACGATGTGTATGTTCGTGAAATTGATGAAGATAAAAAACATATTTTCGAATTCGGTTCTCCAAAGATTTTTACAGGAGACTTATTAAATACTTTAAACGATCATCCAACTTGCTTATTAATTGACGCACATGACGAGCATTCCAGTGCAATTCGTCAACATTTAACTGATATGCATGCTGAAGTAATCGACCATAGAAAATGGGGCGCACCTTGGCCGATTATTGAAATTGTAAAAAGCGGGTTAAATAAAGCTGTCGGATTACAAAAAATTTCTAGTCATTATAACATTCCACAAGAGCGAATTATCGCTTTCGGTGATGAAGATAACGACTTTGAAATGATTGAATTTGCTGGTCACGGCATCGCAATGGGAAATGCTATTCCTGAATTAAAATCACTCGCAAACCACACGACGTTAACGAATGAAGAAGATGGTATTGCACTATATTTAGAAGAGGTTCTTGGGTTGTAATCTAAAAATTCCCTGCTTATAGTTTCTCGCCAAACGCTCATACTATAATTAGACGCCGGATTATCGCGTCGAGTGTTTTCAGCTAAATAAAGGGGGTTTTTCGAATGGGTAAAAAGAACAAATCAAAACGTTTTATCCAACAAGGAGCCGATGCTGTAATGAAGCATGATGCAAGATTCCCGTACCGTGGTACATTAGCTGAGGCAGAAAAAGCGAGAAGTAACTCTTCTTTTGGAGGGGTTTAAATGGGGAACTTACTATTCCAACAAGCTAGAGATGCCGTTGCAAATGCCGTAACTTGTTCAAGCGGTGCTGAGCAACAAGATCTCGTATATAGAGCAAAAAACGCTTTGCACTCTGCTTATGCAAACTCTTCAACAGCTGAAAAAGTTCAGCTACGTGAAATGCAGGAGCAATTGCAAAACATTACGAATTTGCATTAAAAAAGAGGACCAGCTTTGGTCCTCTTTAATCTTTTCGAAACAATCCAAACACCCCGACCGTTTGCAGTACGTTTGTAAATGCACCTGGGTCCACTTGCCTAATAACCCTCTCTAATTCGTATAACTCATAACGTGTAATAACAATCATTAACATTTCCTTATTTTCATTTGTATAAGCACCTGTTGCTGGGATAGTTGTAATCCCCCTCACTAAGCGTGAATGAATCGCCTTTCGTACATCTGCCCCATTCTTCGTAACGATTAATGCTGTAATCTTCACATGCCGTGTATGAATCGCATCGATAATTCGCGTTGATACATACAAAGTCACCAAAGTATATAATGCTTTTTCCCAGCCATACACATAGCCTGCGGCGATAATAATCAGTGCATTAAAGAAGAAAAAATATGTACCGACAGGCTTGTCTTTTATTTTAGATAAAATCATGGCGATAATATCTAAACCACCTGTAGAAGCCCCCCACTTCAACGCCATCCCTACCCCGATTGCTGAAATAATCCCGCCAAAAATCGCATTCAATATGATGTCGTTTGAAACCGCTCTAACTGGGATAATTTCTAAAAACAAAGTCATAAATATAACGCAAAGAAAACTAAAGAAAGTAAAGGCCTTTCCAACCTTTTTCCATGCTAAAATAACGACGGGAATATTAAATAAACTAAACAATACTCCCGTTGATATGTGAATAGATAAAAAGTCACCTAATATTTGTGATAATAATTGAGACAGCCCAGCAAATCCACTCGCGTACACTTTCGCTGGCGTCAAAAATAAATTCATTCCAATCGCGTTTAACAAACCTGCGATGATTACAACGATTAACTTCTTTATAAGTTCGGTATAATTCAACTTCAAATCCATTTCTAATCCACCCTTATTATTCATGAATGCACTGCTATACATAGTCTTTACGAAAAAGGAAATGATAAACGTACAACGTTTAGAAATGGAGTTGATACATATGCCACATACGAGTGATAACGACAAAAAAGCACGCGATAATAATGCAAAGCGTACGCAAAAAAATGAGCAAGAACAAAAGAATATAGAGCAAGGTAAACGTGCCTATTCTAAAAAGACCGATCACCTTTGATTCCATGGTACATCAACAGTATTGTTGATGTACTTTTTTTACATTTTACAGGAAAAAACATTGAAAATTCACTTCATGTTCACTTCTATATTCTACAATAGCGATAACATATTCGGATGAGGTGTTGGCATGAGAGGGAAACACATTTTCATTATTACTGCACTAATAAGTATATTAATGCTAGCTGCTTGCGGACAAAAAAACAGCTCAGCTACAGTCGCTACGGCAACAGACTCAACCATTACGAAGGGCGACTTCGAAAAGCAGTTGAAAGATCGTTACGGAAAAGACATGTTGTACGAAATGATGGCACAAGACGTTATCACGAAAAAATATAAAGTATCTGACGATGATGTAGATAGAGAAGTACAAAAAGCGAAAAAGCAATACGGCGATCAATTCACAGCTGTACTAGAAAACAATCGTTTAAAAGATGAAGCTGATTTCAAAAATCAAATTAAGTTCAAACTTGCTATGAATGAAGCGATTAAGAAAAGCGTTACAGAAAAAGACGTGAAAGACCACTATAAACCAGAAATTAAAGCGAGTCACATTTTAGTAAGTGACGAAAATGAAGCGAAAGAAATAAAGAAAAAATTAGATGCTGGGGCTTCATTTGAAGAACTAGCAAAACAAGAATCACAAGATTTACTATCAAAAGATAAAGGCGGAGACCTTGGATACTTCCATTCCGGTACAATGACACCTGAATTTGAAACAGCTGCCTACAAACTAAACATTGACCAAATTAGTGAGCCCGTCAAATCACCAAATGGCTATCACATTATTAAGCTGACTGGTAAAAAAGATTTACAACCTTACGATGAAGTAAAAGACTCCATCCGCAAAAACTTAGAAGCAGAACGTATTGCTGATCCTACATTCAGTCATAAATTACTACAAAAAGAATTAAAAAAGGCAAATATTAAAATAAACGATAGTGACTTGGAAGATACGTTTACTCTTGCGCATGAGCAAGGAAATTAAAAAAGCACCGCCTTATTTTTTATAACAAAATAAGGCGGTGCTTTTTATTTCATTTACTTCTTAAAATACGTCCAACCTTCTTCTTGGTAAACCTTTTCTTCTTTCATCAACTTACCAAGCGCGCGCTTAAATGCAGCTTTACTCATGTTGAAGCGTTCTTTAATGTCTTCTGGGTGGCTCTTATCCCAAAACGGCATTGCTCCGCCTCGTTCTTCCATATATGCATAAATTACAGCCGCATCATCTTCCATTCCTTCTTCTTTACGAGGAAGAAGTGAAATGTTAATTGTACCATCATCTTTCACGTCAATAATACGGCCCGTTACACGTTCACCGATGCGGACTTGTTCTTTTCTTTCAGTATGGTGTAAGAAAGCACGGAAATGCTCATCAGTTAGTATGAATGAACCAACTTGAAGTGAACGATACACACGTCCATTTACGTTTTTATTGCGCATAGATGGCGTCGCATCTACGATAATCTCTTGCATATCACTGTCTCTTGCCGGAAGAGCGATAAGTCGATCACGATTCGTTAATTTTAACGTACAATATAATTCATCTCCAACTTCAGGCCATACTGGCATATAAATTGGGAACTCATCAGCTGGGATTAGTATATCTTTTGATACACCAATATCAACAAACACACCTAAACTAGGAATAACTTCTACAACCTTTACCCAGTTCCAATCAAAAGTTGTAATAAGTGGCTCCTTCATTGTTGCTGAAACACGATTTTGATGATCAAGGTATAAGAATACATCAATCGTATTGCCCTCTTCAATTTCTCCAACTAATTCGTTTTTATGTAGAAAAATTTCTTCTTCTTCATTCCCAACCATATATCCGATTTCCGTTTCGCGTAAAACAGTTACCTGTTCAATCGCTCCTAATTGTAAATACATATTTTTTAATTCCCTTCTCTATATAAAGTGAAACTTTAATCAGTGGGGGTTTTGTTCCTTCCCACTGATTATCAACCCTCACCAATCGGGCGTTTACGGCAGTGGATCTCCCACTTAACTTCTTTGCTCTAACTGAATGCCCGTTAATGCGGGATAAAATTATCTTTTTTATCATTCCAAACAAAAGTTAATTATAACACGATTTCCCCTTTATTTGTCCAACTGCCCAAAATTCACTATAATAAAATGAGGTTACATGATTATAAGTATGAAAACACTTAAGTCTAAGCTCGTTTTCAGCTATACTTTAGTATGTACAGTACATAAAAAGATTAGAAATTTATTTGGAGGTGCTAACTATGGCAAAAGATAGTTCTTTTGACATCGTTTCGAAAGTAGAATTACCTGAAGTAACAAACGCAATTAACATCGCATTAAAGGAAATCCAAAACCGATATGACTTTAAAGGAAGTAAAAGTGATATTAAATTAGAAAAAGAAGTACTAGTTTTAACTTCTGACGATGAGTTCAAATTAGACCAAGTAAAAGACGTTCTAATTTCTAAACTTGTAAAACGTAACGTTCCAATTAAAAACTTGGATTACGGAAAAGTTGAAGCTGCGACTGGTAACACTGTTCGCCAACGCGCAACACTTCAACAAGGTATCGATAAAGATAACGCGAAAAAAATTAACAACATCATCAAAGAAATGAAATTAAAAGTAAAAACACAAGTACAAGATGACCAAGTACGTGTTACAGCGAAAAGCCGTGATGACTTACAAGCAGTCATCGCAGCAGTTCGCAGTGCTGACTTACCGATTGACGTACAATTTATTAACTATCGCTAAAAAGAAAACTCCTCTTAATTAGAGGAGTTTTCTTTTTAGCGATAGGGCAAGTTCTAAGCTTACAGGTAATCGGATAGTTAAAATAGGGATTGGATTATTGTAGATTTTCTTTTACACATTAGATATAGTAGTGAAATTATTTTTATAAATAAATTAAGCAAATCCTTTTTGAAAATCGGCGCAAAAACCTCCCTCCCCACTCAAATGTAACAATTTATGAGTATAAGAATATTTCCCACCCTTACATGTAATGTAAAATTAATAAGGAATTTATTTTATAAAAAAATGTTAATTAAAAAAGAGTTAGAAGTGGTAATTTGAAGAAATTAATATTATGTTTGTTATTAACTACATTCTGTCTAAATATTGCAGGATGTTCTAATCATATAACTACACCCGGGGATACACCTAAAACTCCAACACCTAAGAAGTGTAAATCCATCAACAAAGCTTGGTACAAGAAACATATGGAATGTAATAATTGATGATATAAGTCATAAAAAAAGACACCATAAGGTACCTTTTTTTATAGAAAATAATAAGAGATTCATCAGAAATTATGCGTGATTTTTTTATTTTGTTTTTCAAAATAATTTTCTTTAACTATTTTTATCAGATTTTCTTTTTCTGTTAGTTCAAATATAAATAATGCTTTTTTCATGTTATCAGCTACATCTTCTTCATCATATTGTTCCAGCCTTAGCAAGTTCCACCCTTTTCCATAGTATAATTCACCTAATAAATATAAAGTGTTTAGATTAATAGCTAATTTAATACCCATATCATTGTATTTTATTGCCTCTTCATGTTGGTTTGCATGACCTAAAATTTTTGCTAAATTAAAAATGATTTTTAATTTAATCTCTTTATCTCTAGGAAAATCTAACTTATTAAAATTCGTTAAACATCTTCTTAATATAGTAATACTCTTTTCATATTCTTTATTTGCCCCATGAAATATAGCCATCGACTGCATAATATCTATTTCTCTTTCTGATAAAAAATCAACATTCGTTACAGTTAGTTTTAGTGCACTATTTAAAAGATTTAAAGCAGTTTTTATTGATTTATTCACATGAAATATAGCAATAGCTTCATGCCATATTAGAAATTGTTTATCCTCTTTTAACTTGAAATTATTTTCGTTTTTCTCTTGTTTCACTATTTCGTAAAGTTCATTATATTGTTTTTGTTTTGTACAATCTCTCATTACATATTTTACATTTTCTACATATTTTAGTTTTTTGTTTTGAGTTAGTGCGAAAATATGATTTGGATCAATACCAAGTCTTTCAGATAACTGATATAACAATATACTAGATGGATAAATCATACCTTTTTCTATTTTGCTAATTTGACTTTGTGAACATATTCCATGACACAATTCAGATTGTGATATATTCTTTTTCATTCTAAGTTCTTTAATGGTAATACCCAAATCGTAAAATTCCATTTTTCCTCCTCAAATATAGCCCTCAATGAGTATAAGAATATTTTTCACCCTTTAATGTAATGTAAAATTAGTATATTTGCAATTTTTGTTTCTTCTATCGGTCTTTTCACTTCCTTGCTCAGCTGCATTTTGAGGCGAGAGTCTTACTTCACAGAAAAACAGACTAAGGAGAAAGTTTTCTCCTTAGCCTGTCCCACCGAGATTTCGCATTTATTAAGAGCAACACCATATTGCTTTATCAAATGATTTTTTAGGTATGTATACTTTATCATTTTCGATTTTGTATTTTATATCGTTTCTCTTCAGAACTGCCGTATCAACAGAATGAACACTATCGCCCCACCGAACAAATTCCCCATCATCACGCTTTTCCCAAAAATAAAAACTTACGAATACGATAAAAACACATAAGCATAGAGCGAACCACTTCTTTTTCCGCAAATACCTCACCACCTTAAACTGAAGAACTACTAAAAAAAAACGCTACTCATTTCCGTCTCTTTTTAACCGCAATTAAAAAAGCAATAAACAATACGTTCACACCGACGATTAAAGAGATAAATAGCCAATTCACACCTGTTTCCCCGTTAACTTTATATACATTTGATTCCTCACGCTTTAAAACAAGATAAAACTTTCCGTTTTCTTCTCTTATAATTTCATCTTCTAACAATCCTCGTAACTCTTGTTTTTCGCCAATTGCACTTACAGGTAAAGCAACTTTTTGTGTTTCTTTCGTATTATTAATCGCTACTAATGTTACTTCATCTTTATACTTTCGTTTCAGTACACTCATTCCATCTTTATCGTATAAAAGCTCAAACGTTCCATGGCGTAAAGATGGTCTCGTTTGTCTAAGCTCACCGAGTTTCGTTATGTGCTGCATAAATTTTTCATCTGATTTAAAATCCATTAATCGTCTATTATCTGGCGTATCCCCTCCATCTAATGCAATTTCAGTCCCGTAATAAAAATTGGGAATACCCGGTGATGTTAATAAATATGTGAGAGCTAATTTCAAGCGAGATGGCGGATAGTTCATATTCTCTTTTGCAATACGAGCAAATCTTTTCGTATCTTGATTATCTAAAAATGTAACGGATTCTCCGTCTTTTTTACTCACATCATATAAAGGTTTCACCGATACGTCCGCTTTTGAAAACGATTCTACTATTTTTTCATTGTATTCACTATCTTCCTTTGTCATAATACGAAAGTCTTTCTTTATCACTTGCATATCTTTTTGCACGTCATCCCAGAAAGAACGCGACATTTTTTCACTATGCATCACATAACTTCCATCCAAATCAACTTCTTTGATCCACCATTTCATCGCTTCGATGACTTGCTGTTCGTTTTCTCCAAGCGGAAATTGAAGTACAACTTTCATTCCTTTTGCGTGCGCTTCTTGTACAAGTTCTTTCACATCATTTTCTGTTCCGAAATGTTCATTTACTTTTTGAAAATTACGCACGTCTAACCCATCGTACTTTCCACTTTCAAAAAGTGGAGAAAGCATAACAGTCGTAAAACTCATTTCTTTTATGTAATCCAGCCTTTTTATAATCCCTCTTATATCTCCACCCTGATATCCTTCCAAATTACCAACTTCTAACTGTTTGTCATTTTTCGGTTCTCCATTATTGAAGCGATCAATCATAATGGAATATATAACTTCGTCTCGCCATTCTCTTTTTTCATCCGCAAACGTATATATTGGTACAAACAAAACGACAGCTAAACAAAAACAAATGAATAGTTTCCTAGTCCGTATTTTTCCCACATGCATCCCCCATGTCTTTTAATTGTAAGAATATTATACCAATTATCAGAACAAATCGCATACGTTGATTTCTTTCTCCCCAAAATCCTTCATGTTAGATTTTCTAACATGAATTAAAAAGTTTTCTGAATTTTTAGTTGATTTTTCATTTTATTTCGAATATGATATGAAACATAACAAGTTGATGTTATTTTTTCTAACATTATAGGAGGAGAGACAATGAATACAGGAGATACGGTTTTTATGTTTGTAACGACAGTAATGGTCATGTTAATGACACCAGGATTGGCACTTTTTTATGGGGGCATGGTTCGCAGTAAAAACGTACTCAGTACGACAATGCATAGTTATAGCGCAATGGCTATCGTTTCGATTCAATGGATTGTGATCGGCTATTCTTTATCATTCGGACCAGACTGGCACGGACTTATCGGTACACTAGATTGGTTCGGTTTAAACGGCGTTACCTACGCACCAAATCCAGACTACTCATCTACTATTCCTCACAATTTATTTATGATGTTCCAACTCATGTTCGCCATTTTAACTCCCGCTTTAATTTCAGGTGCATTCGCCGAAAGAATGCGATTTTCTGCTTTCCTTATTTTCATCCTTCTATGGACAACAATCGTTTACAATCCTGTCGCTCATTGGGTATGGGGCGTCGGCGGATGGCTAAGAGAACTCGGCGCGTTAGACTTCGCTGGTGGTAATGTCGTTCATATTACATCTGGCGTGGCCGGCCTTGTATTAGCTATTTTTCTCGGAAAACGAAAAAACATAAACGGTACTTCTCCTCACCATTTACCATTCACAATGTTGGGCGCGGGTCTACTATGGTTCGGCTGGTTCGGTTTTAACGTCGGAAGTGCATTATCTTTAAATGACGTAGCTTTAACCGCATTTATTAATACAAATATAGCTGCAGCTGCATCCGCATTAACTTGGATGCTTTCAGAATGGTTCTTCCAATCAAAACCGACTGCGATGGGAGCTGCTTGTGGAGTTGTTTCCGGCCTAGTCGCTATTACACCAGCTTGCGGATTCGTTACACCTTTCTCCGCTCTTCTTATCGGAGCAATTGGCGGCGTATTATGCTTCGGAGCAGTCTTCTTCTTAAAAACGAAATTCGGATATGATGATACACTTGATGCATTCGGATGCCACGGTATCGGCGGCACTTGGGGTGGTATTGCGACAGGACTATTTGCAACTACTACGGTAAATACCGATGGCGCTAATGGAGTATTTTACGGAAACGCCGCTTTACTGCTTAAACAACTTGTAGCAATCGGAGCAACATATGCATTCACAATTATAATGACGTATGCCATTATTAAAGCCATTAACTTCTTCCTCCCTGTTCGGGTAGATGAGCACGAAGAACATATGGGACTTGATATTTCGATGCATGGGGAGAAAGCTTATGAGTATACGGAGCGAGTAAACTAAAAAAGAGATGCAATCTATTCGTAGTAGATTGCATCTCTTTTATTGTGCTCGTTGGCGGTATACCCCGCCTAGTATTCTAGTGAATATATCGGCGATTCTCCAGATATATCGTTTTATCAATAAATCCCAACATAACGAATCCGAAGAATACCCCGGTATGACTTACGAATCACCATACTTACTTTTATTCAAACTTAATATAATAAGAAACGCAATCGCTATTACAGCTAAAAAACGAACCGGATTAAACGGTGTTCCTACCGTTTCATTAAAACGATGATAAATAAAGGGAATCATCTCAAGTACCATTAGCCCCATCGCTATTTTAAATGTCTCAGCCATCGCTTTATTTTTTATAAACGTAGCACGCTCATCACCTTGTTTTCCAATTGCTATAAACATTTTTATAATAGCAAACACTACAAATAAAAAGACACTTAACGCAATAATGAAAATCAAAACATCCATCAAAACACACCTCTTTTATGTAAAACTTATTTGACAAGAGTATAGCATCTTTCGCCTCGTATGTAAAACATCTTTTACATATAAAAAAGACGACCGTTTAACAGTCGTCTTTTCCTATTTATTTCGGAGCATTCCCTACATATTGCGTAATATCAACATTTAAAGACTGCGCTAAACGCATTCCGTACTCTTGATCTGCACGGAAGAAGTTACAAACAGCTAGTAATTTCGTGCGCTCATTTACGTCTTTTAAGTCATTTGTTAAGTTTGCAATTAAGTTGGCTTGCTCTTCTTTAGAGAATGAACGGTAACGCTCACCTGCTTGTTTGAAGTCGTTTGGTTTGTCAATTTTTTCACGAGATACATAGCCTTCTACTTTCATAGTTGAATCGCGGTAAGCTTTGTCTTCAACTGGATTTTCAGCATGACGGCTCGGTTCGTAGTTGATTGTAGATGGGTTTTGATTGATTTGCATCGCACCATCACGTTGTTGGTTATGAACAGCTGCGTACGGGCAGTTTACAGGAATTTGTAAGTAGTTCGCACCAAGACGGTAACGCTGTGTATCTGGATAAGAGAATAAACGACCTTGTAATAATTTATCTTCAGATGGTTCAATACCATTTACAGTTGCACTTGGAGAGAACGCCACTTGCTCTACTTCTGCGAAGAAGTTTTTCGGGTTACGATTTAACGTCATCGTCCCTACTTCAATTAATGGGAAGCGATCTTCCGGCCATACTTTCGTCGGATCTAGTGGATCAAAGTCTAAAGAATCCGTTTCATCTAGTTGCATCACTTGTACGTGTAAATCCCACTTCGGATAATTTCCTTTTTCGATTGCATCGAACAAGTCACGAGTTGCATGATTGAAGTCTTTTCCTTGTACTTCTTGCACTTCTTTTGCGCTTAAGTTACGTACACTTTGCTGTGGTTTCCAGTGATATTTAATGTAGACGATTTTACCTTCTGCATTAATCCATTTAAATGAATGGACACCGAAACCTTCCATTTCGCGATAGCTTGCTGGTGTACCGTAATCAGAGAACACCCATGTCATCATATGTGTAGATTCTGGACTTAACGTCATGAAATCCCAGTAACGATCTGGCGTTTGAATATTTGTATCAGGTGCTGGTTTTAAAGAATGCACCATATCAGGGAATTTAATTGCATCACGAATGAAGAAGACCGGTAAATGGTTACCTACGATATCGTAATTTCCTTCTTCTGTATAAAATTTAACAGCGAACCCGCGTGGGTCACGAGCTGTTTCTGGAGAACCTTGGCCATGAATAACCGTTGAGAAACGAACAAATACAGGCGTTTCAGTTCCTTCATTTTGTAAAAATGCTGCTTTCGTATATTGCTTCATGCTGTTTTTCGTTACGAATACACCGTGAGCACCTGCACCACGTGCATGCACAACACGTTCTGGAATACGTTCACGATCAAAGTGCGCAAGTTTTTCTACTAAATGATAGTCTTCTAATAATACCGGTCCACGGCGACCAGCTGTACGAGAATTTTGGTTGTCTCCAACTGGAGCACCTTGGTTTGTTGTTAAGCGATTATTTGGATTCATCTAGGTGGATCCTCCTCTTTCTTTCATAGTAATTATTATTTATTTAAAATTATTATAAACTAATTATTATTCAAAACTAAATTCTTGTCAACCATTTCCTTCATTTTTTTGGAAACAATTTCAGCTAAGCAATCGATGAATACAGATTGTGAATTCGGCATATTTGGTCTAAAATATGCGACATTTAATTCATCAGTTACAACTTTACACTCATAATCGTTGTCATATAAAACTTCTAAATGCTCTGCCACAAAGCCAACTGGGCAATATATGAAAGATTCATATCTATGTTCTTCAAATAAATCTCTCGTTAAATCTTGCACATCCGGACCAATCCATGGGTCAGGCGTATTTCCAGCACTTTGCCAACCAATTGTATAGTTTTGAATATTGGCAGCCTCCGCAATTAAATCTGCTGTATGCTGCAATTGCTCCACATAAGGGTCCCCTGCTGCAATAATTTTTTCTGGTAAACTATGTGCTGAAAAAATTACGACTGCTTTCTCTTTATCTTCAATCTTTGTAAATGTTTCTTTTATTTGATCTACCCAATACGAAATAAACTTCGGTTCATCGTACCATTGTTCAATCGGTTCAATAACAGGACCACCGATTTCTTTCGAAAGACGAATAGCACGGTCATTATATGCTTTAATGCTAAATGTAGAATAATGCGGTGCTAATACGATACTAATCGCTTGCTCAATTCCATCGCGCTTCATCTCTTCTACTGCATCTTCTATAAATGGGGCTATATGTTTTAATCCTAAGTAACAAGTAAATTCATACTCTGTAAATATATTATTCATAGAATCTGTTAATTTATGCGCTTGCTCTTTCGTAATTTTTGCAAGTGGTGAAATTCCGCCAATTGCTTTATAGCGCCCGATTAAGTCTTGGAGTGCTTCTTCTGAAGGTTTATGCCCGTGGCGAATATGTGTATAGTACGCTTCTACATCATCTAATGATTCTGGCGTTCCATACGCCATTACGAGTAAACCTATTTTTTTCTTCGTCATCTATATAACACCTCAATTTTATAAAGTGAAACTTTA
>NZ_BPLI01000055.1:0-39747 GCF_019656175.1 Bacillus sp. BML-BC051 | reverse complement strand
TTTAACAGAAAATTTTAATAAAATAGAAATATAAATATACAAAAAATATATTCGTGTGTATAATATGAATTATTAGAACATATATATATTTCTATTTGTTTGAAAATGAAAGGGCTAACATTTTTGTGGAGGGTGGAAGTATGAAAAAAAAGATGCCAGTTTTTGTAGTATCAACAGTAGCGATGAGCATGATGTTAGGGGCATGTAGCTACCAAAAAGATGAACCGCAAGCGAACGCAAAAGGGGATAGCGGGAAAAGCGGTGCGAAGCAAGTTATTAACTTAATTGAAACACAAGAGATTCCAACGATGGACCCAGCGTTATCAGCTGATGCAGTTTCTTCAAGAGTAATGACTAATACGATGGAAGGCTTATACAGTTTAGGGAAAGATGATAAGTTAGTTCCTGGTGTAGCGAAGGAATTCCAAAAGTCAGAAGACGGTAAAAAATATACATTTAAATTACGTGAAGACGCAAAATGGTCAAATGGTGAGCCTGTGACGGCGAAGGATTTCGTATACGCATGGCAAAGAGCGATTAACCCAGATACAGCTGCGAAATCAGCGTACATTATGTATGATATAAAAAATGCAGAGAAAATTAATAAAAAAGAGATGAGTCCAGATCAATTAGGCGTGAAAGCGATTGATGATCATACATTAGAAGTGGAATTGGACAATTCAATTCCATACCTTGTAGATTTAATGGTATATCCAATCTTCTATCCTGTGAATGAAAAGTTTGTGAAAGAGCAAGGTACGAAGTTTGGTTTGGAAGCGAATACAACACTGTATAACGGACCATTTACATTAAGTGATTGGCAACATGAACGTAGCTTTAAAATGACAAAGAGTGCGTCATATTGGGACAATAAAGAAGTGAAGATTGAGGAAGTAAACTTTAATATTGTAAAAGATACGTCTACGCCAATTAATTTATATGAAACAAACGCAGTCGATCGAGCGACGTTATTAGCAGAGTTCATCGATAAATATAAAGGAAAACCAGATTTCCAAACAGTAGAAGATACATCTGTATTCTTCCTTCGTTTAAATCAAAAAGACCCAGCTTTAGCAAATAAAAATATTCGTAAAGCAATTTCACTTGCTTTTGAACGTAAGCCGTTCGTTGATACATTATTAAATAACGGTTCTAAGCCAGCAACAGGATTAATTCCTGATAACTTCATTAAAGGGCCAGATAAGAAAGACTTCCGTGCTGTAAATGGAGATATTGTAAAACCAAACGTGAAAGAAGCGAAGAAATATTGGGAAGCTGGTAAAAAAGAGCTTGGTAAAAATGAAATCGAATTAGAGTTATTAAATGAAGATGTTGAATTATCGAAGAAAACAGGTGAATATTTAAAAGGTGAATTAGAAAAGAATTTACCAGGTTTAACAGTGAAAATTAAACAACAACCATTCGCGCAAAAACTAAAACTAGAAGATGCAGGCGATTATGTCATGTCATTCTCTGGATGGAGTGCAGACTTCCCAGATCCAGTTACATACCTTGATATGTTTGTGACGGACGGATCGCAAAATAAAATGAAATACTCTAATCCGAAATATGATGAAATTATCATGAAAGCGAAGAAAGATGGAAGCGATGTAAATGCCCGTTGGAAAACCTTACTAGAAGCAGAGAAAATGTTACTTGATGACGCTGCGATTGTTCCAGTATATCAACGTGGTAGAGCATATATACAAAGAGAATCAATTAAAAATATGTACAATCATAAATATGGCGGCGATTTAAGCTTTAAATGGGCGTCAGTAGAGAAATAAGAAAAAAGCAGGTGATTGCCTGCTTTTTTTAATACGTACGTTTCTTATAAATACCTTTCCCGCCAACTTGATTCCAGCCGGATTGCACATCCAAACTTTTATTAACAAACTTCATTTTTTCTTTTCCGCCAAAGAGTTTTTCACCGATGCTATTTGTAATGACACCAACCAATGCTGTTATTCCGATGATGAGGGCAGCAACCGTGACAAAATCAATAAAAAAAGCAATCATTTGTAAATTCCCCCTTTGCCTGTCTGTATTTTTATTGTATGAGATAAAAGGTAAAAAAGAAAGAAATGTCAGAAAAATAATTAATTTGTTTTAGAAATCGTATAGACATGAAGGAGAATGTTTGTTAAAATGAGAACAAACGTTCCTTTTTATTCTCATTTATATAGTCTTACATTTCTTAATTGATTTATCAAGAAAAGGTAAGAAAACGTTCTCTTTTTTATAGGAAAGATTCTGGGAAAATAACTATATATCATATGAATAATCTATGAAAAGCAAGTGTTAAGAGGGTTGGAGGTATTGTTAAAGTACAGATGAAGCGAGTGTGATCATGTTGCATAGCAGAGGTATACACGGAAGAGTTTTCTCAATTAGAAGGAAATTTACTGTATATTTCTTGCAAAATCTATTGTATAATGATTATAGAAGTTACTTATTAAAAGTAATTGTTGTTTGCTAAAAGTTGTTGCTTACATGAAATGCGATTTTTGCACTTTGTTTTAAGACAAGGTATCGCAAAAAATTGCTGAATTTAGAAATTTAAACTGTAATTAGTACAGAATTTGTACTCTTTAAGGAGAGTGAGCTTTGTATGGTAACATTATATAGTTCTCCAAGCTGTACGTCTTGTAGAAAGGCGAAATTATGGCTAGAGGAAAATCATATTCCTTATACAGAACGTAATATTTTCTCAGATCCATTAACGATTGAGGAAATTAAAGAGATTTTACGTATGACAGAAAGCGGAACGGATGAGATTATTTCTACTCGTTCGAAAGTTTTCCAAGAATTAAATGTAAACTTAGAGTCTTTACCACTTCAAGATTTATATAAGATGATTCGTGACTATCCAGGGATTTTACGTCGTCCAATTATGATTGACGAGAAACGCCTTCAAGTAGGTTACAATGAAGACGAAATCCGCCGTTTCTTACCACGTACAGTAAGAACGTTCCAATTACGTGAAGCACAGCGTCTTGTAAATTAATTATAATAATATGAAAACCTTCTACTTATTATATAGTAGAAGGTTTTTTTTAATGTTTCACATTTCGTAATCGAACTTGTTGCACGATAATACCGATGCATAAAATGGTGAAAATAAATAAGTAAGGAATGCTTGCGGTGAAACTTGGGTTGTTATGAAAAAAGGTTGCAAGTCGGTCTTCATGTGTGACCATTTTTCCGGCTGTATAGGCGAGAATCGCTGCCCCGCAATAAATGAGGAATGGAAAGCGTTCCATAAGTATTAAAATAAGTTTGCTGCCCCAAATAATAATCGGGATAGAAATGAGTAAGCCAATTATTACGAGTGAAAATCTTCCATGAGCTGCACCTGCAATGGCAATAACATTGTCAAACCCCATAACGAGATCCGCGAATACAATTGTACGCACAGCTTGAAATAAAGTTGTTTTCCCCTGAATAGCAGATAGATCGTTGCTATTATCAGTTAGTAAATTTACTGCAATTAATGTAAGTAAAACGCCTCCGATAAGTTGCAGAAATGGAATGTCGAGTAAATAGACAGCTAGTATAGTAAGGATAATTCTTAGTACGATTGCTAAAAGAGTACCAATCAAAATGGCTTTATTTCGTTTCGATTCAGGTAAATTTCGACTAGCTAGTGCGATAACGATTGCATTGTCACCACCTAATACAACATCGATACCGACAATCATTAGTACAGATGTTAAAAACTCTAAGTCCATTCGTCTGCCTCCATTTATGATGTTTTAATAAGCGAACTATATGTATGTGGTGAAGAGAGATTAAATCATTTTCTCTAATAAAAGTTTCACTTTATTACAGTGTACGGGGGAAGGTGGAAATGTATGTCCAAATTTTTTGTGAGTAAGAAATCGCTATAATGATATATTTGTGTAGATGAGCGAATAAAGATAGGCATATAACTATTTTTGTAAAATAAATCGATTTTATTTCCATTCTGGAGAATCTTATCATAAAATGAGAGTACAAGAATCTATTGATTTGTCATATGAGTGGGGAATCCCTTCATAACAATTCTAAGCAGGAAGGGAGAGTTGTATTTTGGATATTGAAAGAATTAATGACCATACGATGAAATTTTTTATTACGTACATTGACATAGAGGACAGAGGGTTTAATCGTGAAGAAATTTGGTACGACCGCGAACGAAGTGAAGAGCTCTTTTGGGAGATGATGGACGAAGCTCGTGATCATGATGATTTCTTTATTGATGGACCGTTATGGATTCAAGTGCAAGCAGTCGATAAAGGGATTGAAGTACTTGTAACGAAAGCAGAGCTTTCAAAGGATGGACAAAAGTTAGAACTACCAATAGGTGTAGATAAAATTATAGACATTCCTCTAGATGAAGGCATTGAATCATTATTCCAGCAAGAATTAGTGGAAGAGGTAGAGGAACAAACAGGAACAAACTTTAACGAAGATGGTACGTTTGGCTTTTTAATTAAGTTTAATGATTTTGAAGATGTCATTTCATTAAGCCACCGTCTTATCTTTGAAGATATAAAAGATGAGCTGTATTCATTTGAGAACCGCTATTATGTATATGTGGAATTCGATGAAGTGCTACATGATGAAGAAGAAATTGATCGTATTTTAAGTATTGTTTTAGAGTACGGAGAAGAATCAACTTTAACAATTCATCGTGTAAGTGAGTATGGGAAACAAATTGTGAAAGAGCATGCGCTTGAAACAATTCGCAATAATTTTCCTGCTAAAACGTAGGCCGATTTCTGTAGTATGAAATCGGCTTTTTATATGAAGAATAGGAAAGCTTTCTTAGTAAGGAGGTAAGAGATGAAAAATACGTTAAAGTTGATTTTCTTTGTTTTACTATTGTTCGCATTATTTGTTTCGTTACGTATGTTTATTGATGTAGCATTTTATTCGGATGTAATTGGGATAAAAGATGTGTCGATCCTAGGTATTATTAGTATTTTATTTACAGTATCTGCATTTTTAATTGGCTGTGTTATTTTCTTAGAGAACCGTCATCCGTCAAAAACACTTACATGGCTTATTGTGTTAGGTATTTTTCCGGTGTTTGGATTCTTCGCTTATTTATTATTCGGACAGAACTTTCGGAGGAAGAGAATGTTCCAAAAGAAGGCGTTGCTCGATGAACAAGCGTTTTTACAATATAAGGGACATGAAGATTATGAAGAACGGATTTTGCGCAATCATAAGCATCAAGAGCTGTTATTTCGTTTAGCGGATCGCTTAGGCGCTTTAAATATTTCATTTCAAACTGAAACGAGAACATTAACAAATGGAGATGAAACGTTTCAGGCCATTTTAGATGGATTAAAACGAGCGAAACATCACATTCATATGGAATATTACATTGTGCGTGATGATAAGCTTGGAACAGAAATTAAAGATATTTTAATACAAAAATCAAAAGAAGGCGTAGTTGTTCGTTTTTTATATGATGCGGTTGGAAGTTTTAGATTATCGAATTCGTATATTGAAGAATTAAACGACGCAGGTGTTGAAATGATTCCGTTTTTCCCTGTACGCTTTCCGATTTTAAACGATAAGATTAATTATCGAAACCACCGAAAAATCGTTATTATCGATGGGAATGAAGGATTTGTAGGTGGATTAAATATTGGTGATGAATATTTAGGGAAGGATAAGTACTTCGGTTTTTGGCGAGACACGCATTTATATTTGCGTGGTGAAGCTGTTCAAAGCTTGCAACTTATTTTCCTTCAAGATTGGTTTTATATGACTGGTGAGGCTGTGCTAGCTCCTGAATATTTACAAGCGAAAGCAGTTGAGGGAGATCATTGGGGAGGCGTGCAGCTCGTTGCAGGTGGACCGGATAATAAATGGGAAACAATTAAACATTTATATTTTGCCATGATTTCTTCTGCACGGAAATCCATTTGGATTGCGACGCCGTATTTCATTCCAGACGATGATATTTTATCCGCATTAAAGGTAGCTGCACTTGCTGGTATTGATGTTCGTTTATTAATGCCGAGTAAGCCCGATAAGCGCACCGTCTTTTACGCATCGAGATCGTACTTCCCAGAGCTTTTAGATGCAGGGGTAAAGATATATGAATACGAAAAAGGTTTTCTTCATAGTAAAGTTGTCATTGTCGATTCCGATTTAGCTTCAATTGGAACCGCTAATATGGATATGAGAAGTTTTCATTTGAACTTTGAAGTAAATGCCTTTTTATATGATACAGACAGCATTCGAAAACTCGTTCAAGATTTTAAAGAGGATATAGAAGAATCAAGTGAAATTCATGTGGATCGTTTTCATAAAAGGCGTCTTCATAGACGAATTGTTGAATCGACGTATCGATTATTATCACCTTTATTATAAAAAGAGATGTCCGAAATTGGGACATCTCTTTTTTAAAAGGAATTTGTAATAAATTGTAGAATATAAGGAGCTGAAAGGGTGTGATTCTGATGTTTATCGCTAAAAGAGAAAACGGAGAAAAAATTCATCTACTCTATCATCATGATGAAGAGCTTTTACATCGTATGCGTAAAATAGAAAGCTTCTTTTGCATAGCTTGCGGGAAAGAAGTGCAAATGAAATTAGGGAAACAAAAGAGTTGGCATTTTGCTCATAAAAAAATGGACGCATGTCTTGCCTTTTATGAAGCAGAATCTATGTATCATAGGCACGGTAAAGAATTGTTATATAGATGGTTCAAACGTCAAAACTTCCCTGTATATATAGAGCATTATCTTCCAGAGATTCAGCAACGACCAGATATTTTTATAGAGAGAGCAGGGAGAACAATCGCGATTGAATACCAATGCGCTAATCTCTCTATAGAGCAGCTGTACAAACGAACCTATACGTATTGGCGAGCTGGTATACAGGTCATTTGGATCATTGGTGGAAATCAATTGAAAAAGCAATCAGCATATTGGATGAAATTCTCCTCACTTATGGCTTTCTCCTTACAATCTTATCCTCAGCCATTTCTAATTTTTTTCTGTCCGAAACAAAAATCATTTCTGAAATGCGCGTTTATCACTTCATTTTCTACAAGCATCTCTTTCTCACATATTATATATTTACCAACTGAAACAACTACTTTTGAAATGCTCTTTTCTCCCGTCTTTTTCCGAAAAGAAACATTAGGTGAGGAATGGAAAAAGCGAAAGAGCTACTTTCGGCAAAATGCTTTACCAATTTGGAATTACAATCATAAGTCACTATTACGCCTCTTATATCAATGTAAATGTACCCCAGCAAATTTTCCTTCTGAAATCGGTGTACCACTCCCGTCCTCATTTGCTTTTCAAACAAATCCATTTATATGGCAAGCTTTTCTATATATGAAGTGTATAGGTGAGCTTGCGGTAGGGGATTGTATTTCCCTTCAATATGTATGTAGTTATGTGAAAACGTATACGAAAAGGCGCATGCTCCCGTACTTTTCACCACATATATGGAAAGTAGCAGTTACTGAGTATATGACATTTTTATGTTATGCAGGTGTATTGCAGAACGTAGGGACTTATAAGTACCAGAAAAAAAGAGAGCTAGTTATGTTAAAAACAGAGGAGGAAGTTATAAAATATGATGAAATTTGCTTAGCGTATGCCTTATCTTTATTTGAGGCAAAGTACAACATGAGAGAAGGAAAAGGGGATATAATAAAGACTGATCGTGAAGGAATTACATAAGAAAAATCGAATTGTATGTAAGTAGAGATATTTAAAGGAGGGCTTAAAGGATGTCTGAACAAAACACAGCAAAAACATTACCAGATCGCAAAGAAATTGAAGAATCAAGTACGTGGCGATTAGAAGATATTTTCCAAACAGATGCAGAATGGGAAAAAGAATTCCAAGCCATTAAAGAGCTATTACCGAAGTTAACTGAATTTAAAGGGAAACTTGGTGACTCTGCGAACAATTTACTTGAAGCATTACAATATGAAGATGAAATTTCAATGCGATTAGGTAAGCTATATACATATGCACATATGCGTTACGATCAAGATACAACAAACTCTGTGTATCAAGCGTTAAATGACCGCGCGACAAATTTATATTCACAAGTATCTAGTAGCACAGCATATATTGTGCCTGAAATTTTATCGATTTCAGAAGATACATTGCAAACATTCTTGAAAGAAAATAGAGACTTAAGTGTATATGAACATGCATTAGAAGAAATTACGCGTCAACGCCCGCACGTATTATCTGAAGCGGAAGAGGCTCTATTAGCAGAAGCATCTGAAGTAATGAGTGCATCAAGTAATACATTTGGTATGTTGAATAATGCGGATTTGAAATTCCCATCTATTAAAGGTGAGGATGGAGAAGAAGTAGAAATTACACATGGTCGTTACATTCAGTTTTTAGAAAGCGATGATCGTCGTGTGCGCGAAGATGCATTCAAAGCTGTATATGAAACATACGGAAAATATAAGAATACATTTGCAAGTACGTTAAGCGGAGCTGTGAAACGTAATAATTTCAATGCACGTGTTCGTAAATACGATTCTGCACGTCAAGCGGCATTAAGTAATAATAATATTCCTGAAGCTGTGTATGATCAACTTGTTGAATCTGTAAATGATAATTTACACTTGCTACATCGTTACATTGATATTCGTAAGCGTGCACTAGGGCTTGATGAGCTTCATATGTATGATTTATATACACCACTTGTACCAGAAGTGAAAATGAACGTGAAGTATGAAGAAGCACAAGACATGTTGTTAAAATCTTTAAACGTACTTGGTGATGAGTATGTTGACATTTTAAAAGAAGCATATGAAAATCGCTGGGTAGATGTGTATGAGAATAAAGGGAAGCGAAGCGGAGCATATTCATCTGGTGCATATGGAACAAATCCGTATATTTTAATGAACTGGCATGATAATGTAAATAATTTATATACACTTGCTCATGAGTTCGGTCATTCTGTGCATAGTTACTACACAAGAAAAACGCAGCCGCACGTATATGGCGATTATTCAATCTTCGTTGCAGAAGTAGCATCAACTTGTAATGAAGCGCTTCTAAACGATTATTTATTAAAAACGACAGAAGATAAGAAAGAGCGTCTATACTTATTAAATCATTATTTAGAAGGATTCCGTGGTACTGTATTCCGTCAAACGATGTTCGCGGAGTTTGAGCATATTATTCATAAGAAAGTACAAGAGGGACATGCGGTTACGCCAGACATGTTAACGGAGATCTACTATGATTTAAATAAGAAATATTTCGGTGATGCTTTAGTAATCGATGAAGAAATTGGTTTAGAGTGGTCTCGTATTCCGCACTTCTACTACAACTATTACGTATATCAATACGCAACAGGATTTAGTGCAGCAACAGCTCTATCTAAACAAATTTTAGAAGAGGGGCAACCAGCAGTAGAACGTTACATTAATGAGTTCTTAAAAGCAGGAAGCTCAGATTATCCAATTGAAGTGCTGAAAAAAGCTGGAGTAGATATGGCATCTCCAGAACCGGTAAAAGAAGCATTGCAAGTATTTGAAGAGAAATTAAATGAATTAGAAGCATTATTATTTGAAGAGAAGTAATAGTAAAGACGAGGAATTTACCTCGTCTTTTTTGTTTTAAATGTTTTTTGTCGATTTTTGTCGGAAAAATAAAGTGAATTTCCTTGTTTTTTCTAAATTAGAAGGCAATTTTGCGATTTTTTTGTAATTAGAACCCTTTAAATCGTTTTTTATGGTTGAAATAAGAGAGAGCGATGACGATGACTCCAAATAAAAGAGGGAAGGCAATAATTTTAGGAAAAGCTTGTAGTAGAGAGAGGATGTACAAGAAAAAAGAAACGATGACAGCTAGAATGATAAGTAAAATATACGTTTTTTTCATACAGAACACCTCCAAAATAGCTTTTTTATAGCTTATTCAGAAATGAAAACGTTTAGAATGTGACAAAAGTGTGAAATTCGACAAAAGGGGTTGTCATCTGACGTCGAATCTTGTAATATAATAAGCGTGAACGAATTCACATACAAACATATACCCCTTTGTTTGAACGTGAAAATTTCTCCCATCCCCTTTAATATTTTTATAAGCCGTAAAGAAGAAGACCTGGTGTTTTACACCAGGTCTTTTTCTTTTGCTATCCATTTCCAATAACGCTCACATTTTACGTCAATCATTTGTACTTTTCGTTTCAGTTGTAATTTTTTCAGTTCGCGCTCGATTTCTTGTTGCGAGCAGTCATATATAAATGCTACCTCTTTTGAAGATATAAATTGCGTTGCTTCTAATAACACTTCTAAAGGTGGTAATGGTTCTGGTTCAATTTCGCATTTTACAAGTTCTTTCAATAATTGTACGTATACGTCGTAGGAATAAGTTCCAGCGATTTTAATACCTTCTTCATCTGAATTCGCATGAAAAAATACGAGAGAAGGTATTTCTGTAATATGCATCTCATTTGTGAATTTTAAGTCACATTGGAAAGCTTTTTTTGCGCTAGTGGAATGTAGGTCTTTTTTAAATTCTTCTACATCAATACCGCTATCTCTTGCACATGCAAGTAATAATTCGCAGTCAGGGTTTGATACATTTTCAAGGAAAATGTATTCTTGGAGTTTTCGCAAAAACTTCGAACCTGCTTTTCGGCCCTGCAACTCCGCTGCCTTAATTGCCATCGAAACTAAATATGGTGTTGACGATGCCTCTTGCATATGTACCTTTCCATCACATGAAAAACCTTGTAAACTTGTTGTCTTTTCCCACACAAATCGAATATTAGCAGGTTTATTCCATTTGTGTGAGGAAGCGTTCGTTCCGTCCACTTTTCCTGTTACGATATGACGAATAGAGAAGTATTTCCCATATTCAAGCCATAGTTTAATAATAAAGGGCTCAATTTCCCAGCAATCTTTACAAAGTGGATCAATAAATAAATATGCTTCTACAGACTTATGCTCACATGCGGAAGGAGATGGCATATTTATATGCTTTGCTTCCTGCTTATCCATTACACTTCACCTGTTTCGTTTGGAGTATTAACCATATGCTGAGCAGTTAATGCTAAACGTTCAAAAACGAACTCTCTTATATGACCGTGCACTCCTGTGTCATCCATTGCTTGCTCCATGCATGATAGCCAAGCCTCTGCTCGTTTTGGCGTAATCTCAAACGGAAGATGGCGTGCTCTTAACATAGGATGACCATGTTCTTCAGTGTACAAATTCGGACCACCTAAATATTGTGTTAAAAATTGCTTCTGCTTCCTAGCGGTTTCTGTTAAATCATCCGGGAAGATGGGAGATAGGTCAGGGTGTTTACTGACATAGGAATAAAACGTGTCTACTAATATTGCAATGCATTGTTCACCGCCAATTGCTTCAAATGGTGTCATCGGTTGCTTGCTCATCCTTTATAAACTCCTTTTTCCATGAAATGTATATCTATTGTAGCAATGGAATGTTCCAGAGGGCAAATAAATAGCCTTCATAACGTTCTTTGCTTATTTTACAGATGTAAAAGAATCTTTTCCTTTTAAAAAATGAGATATATCCACTAGTAGAACGTATTCACTAGTGGAATTTTCACTTTAGCGTGCTTTGTTTTGTTTGGCAAGGAAAAAGCGTTTTACTTTATTATTTGTATGACGGATTGGTATGTCGTGCTGCTTTAATAAATGAATAAATGCAGCTTTTCCTGTTTCTTCATCTTGCACTTCAAATTCAATTTCATAATCATCGTGATTGTAATAGAAACTATGATCAAAGACAAGTGTTCCGCCTTCAAATAGTGTTTCGGCTCTTTCAGTTGTTAAACTACCCATATAAGTTAAAGCGGAAACAGGAATTTGTAATTTGTGTAGTTGATCCATTACAGCCCCTGGAATGATTACGTTTGTTTCCATCATCATTCTTGCTTCGTCTTCTGTTACGACTTGATGAGTTTCCAGCAAGCCGACTTCTGCAGGTTGTTTCAATGTTAATGTATAAGTTTCTCCTTTATGACGAATACGAAGTGCAGAGCCAGCTTCTTTTAATGAGAAGCCTGGTGTTTCAAAGTAGTGATTCACCTGTTTCGTAAATACCTCAATAGAGAATGATTTACATAATGTATCGAATTCTGCTTCTGTAACAATATTTTTAAATTCAATTTCAATTTCTTGTGTCATTGTATGCGCACTCCTTTTAAAAAATAATTCTTTACACATTATCGCTTTTTCATAAATTTGGTTCAATGTTTTATTTGTTTGCGTCCATGTTATGATACAATAATACTGTTAAGTAAGACAGGAAGTTGAGATGGAGGAGTTAGAGCATGCAAAATAAAATTCAAGTTAAGAGCGTAGAAAAGAGAGAGAATGCGCTTATTTTTTGTGCGGAAAATAATGAAATAGAGGTAAAGGAGTTAAGTGCGCGTAATCACGTACTTGTAGACTCAGACAATTTATCATTTTTATATATTTTAGAAAACGAATCATCTTTCATTTATGTAAGTATTCCGCACACATGTTGGGAAGCAATGCATGAAGCGATGAATAACGATATAGTAATGTTCGTTCGTGTGAATGACGTTGAAATGGAATTAGAAAATTTAAAAGAAGAAGTAGAATATTTAGTTGAAAATATTGAAGGTAATGCAAATTACGGAGAAGAACTAGTAACTGCTGTAGAAAAAGTATTTCTATAAGCAAATGGATTGATTTTGGTGGTGGTTGAAATGAATCGAAATTGGGAAGAATTTTTAGCACCTTACCATCAAGCGGTGGCAGAGCTGAAAGTGAAACTAAAAGGAATGCGTACTCAATTTGCAATGTTAACAGAGCATTCTCCAATTGAGTTTGTAACAGGAAGGGTAAAGTCGGTTGCAAGTATTATTGATAAAGCGGAGAAGAGAAATGTACCGCTAAATCGGCTAAGAGAAGATATGCAAGACATCGCGGGCCTTCGAATGATGTGTCAATTTGTTGATGAAATCAAGCCTGTTGTAGAATATCTTCGAAAACGAAATGACTTTGAAATCGTGGAAGAACGTGATTATGTCACGCAAAAGAAAGATAGCGGTTATCGTTCTTATCACGTTGTCATTAGTTACCCCGTTCAAACGATTCAGGGAGAAAAAAAAGTATTGGTAGAAATCCAAATACGCACGTTAGCAATGAATTTTTGGGCAACAATTGAGCATTCTTTAAATTATAAATATAGTGGACGTTTTCCTGAAGATATTAAAATACGCTTGCAACGCGCAGCGGAAGCGGCGTTTTTATTAGATGAAGAAATGTCTTCTATTCGTCTTGAGATTCAAGAAGCGCAGAAAGCTTTTTCAAGAAAACAAGAAACGAAAGATTCCGAATCATAAACTAAAGGGTGTTGGGCGATGAAATTTACAATTATGTCAAAGGGAGATCAATCATCAGATACATTGGCAGGCACGATGAAAGAGTACTTGCTAGATTTTGGATTTATAATGGATGAAAAGGAACCCGATATTGTAATTTCTGTTGGGGGAGATGGAACACTTTTATATGCGTTTCATCGTTATTATAATCGATTGGATGAAACAGCATTTGTTGGTGTACATACAGGGCATTTAGGTTTCTATGCAGATTGGTTACCAACAGAAGTAGAGAAATTAGTAATTGCAATTGCTAAAACACCATTCCAAGTGGTGGAATATCCGCTTTTAGAAGTGATTATTCGCTATGTGAATGGGAGTAAAGAGTCACAGTATTTGGCGATGAATGAAGCAACTGTTAAAAGTGCGGAAGGTACATTAGTAACAGAAGTGGAAATACGCGGAGAGTACTTTGAAACGTTCCGCGGGGATGGCCTTTGTATTTCTACTCCTTCTGGAAGTACTGCGTATAATAAGGCGCTTGGCGGAGCGATTATTCACCCTTCTATTGAAGCGATTCAAATTGCAGAAATGGCATCTATTAATAACCGTGTGTTTCGTACTGTAGGCTCGCCGCTCGTACTGCCGAAGCATCATACATGTGTGTTGAAGCCGGCTGCAGGAATGAACTTACAAATTACGGTGGACCATTTAACGATGGTGCATCAAGATGTGAAATCAATCCAGTATCGCGTTGCAAACGAGAAAGTACGATTTGTTCGTTTCCGTCCATTCCCGTTCTGGAAACGAGTTCGTGACTCGTTTGTTGCAGATAAATAGAAAGGGTTTATATATTTGAACAGATTTACATTGAAATGGGATATAGAATCACCTGAAGAGGGAACTTTAGTTAGAGAATTTTTAAAAATAAAAGGGATTTCTAAAGCCGCATTAACGGATATAAAATTTCACGGCGGAGCTATTGAAGTAAATAATCAACATGCGAGCGTTCGTCATCAGTTGCAAGCTGGTGATGAATTACGTGTCTTTTTTCCAGTGGAGGAAAGAAGTGAAGGGATGATTGCGGAAGATATCCCTTTATGTATTGTATATGAAGATGATGCGGTTCTTGTCATAAACAAAGAGGCGAACATGTCAACGATTCCGTCTAGAGAACATCCGGCAGGGAGTGTTGCGAATGCGCTCTTATCTCATTATGATAAGCAGCATCTTGCAAGTACAGTGCACATCGTAACAAGGTTAGATCGTGATACTTCGGGGCTTATGCTTATTGCAAAAAATCGTTTCGTGCATCATCTTTTATCGAAACAGCATCAACAAAAAGCTGTGAAAAGAACATATGAAGCAATCGTTCATGGTGAGATGATCGAACGAGAAGGAACAATTGACGCACCGATTGGAAGAAAACCGGATAGCATTATCGAGCGAATAGTGTGTGAAGATGGGCAAAGAGCAGTTACTCATTTTAGAGTGATGGATAGCGCTAATCATAAGACGCATGTATCACTGGAGCTTGAGACAGGAAGAACGCATCAAATTCGTGTACATATGGCTCATATAGGACATCCGTTACTTGGCGATACTTTATATGGTGGGAAAAGGGATGAAATGAAACGACAAGCACTTCACAGTACATCATTGACGTTTTATCATCCTGTTTTAGAGAAGGAAATGTCTTTCACTACAACGATTCCAAGCGATATGCAAGAGGTAGTAAGGCATACTTAAAAAGGGAACAAAATTCTTATGTAATGAAGAATTTTGTTCCCTTTTTTCTTAGCGGAATAATATTAAAATTTGGTGTTCACCTGTGCGCTTTATAACGAAAAATCCACTTTCGGATTTTGTAGCAATGCCATCGTTATTTGGACGACAATATCCATGCGGTTCGCAAGTGCCGTCATCGCGTACGAACATTTGTCCAATTAATCCGACAGGAAGCCACTCGGTACGATCTTTTCTTGCTATATATTTGCAAGCTGGATCCCATTCTGTATTTAAAAGAGGTTGTATGTCTTGTGATTCTGTACATACATATTGACGTTTTCCAAAGCTATCTGTTTTATAGCGTTTTTGCCAACTTAAAGCACCACTATTTCCTATAAGGGCGGGGGTTGCACTAGATATTCCTAAAATGAATGAATCGTTTGAAGTAGCGACCCGAATTTTTTCTTCGCTACTAAATGTAACGAAATAACCTACATCAATAAGATTATTGTCTGCTGTTTCAAACATTTGTGCAAAATCAGTTCCACTTGCATTGTAAGAAGCGCCATCAATATACATTTCCCCATTATGAGCAAGCCACTTTGCACCGATATGATGATCAGTTTCATTTGTGCCATTTGCAATAAACCAAGAATAAGATTCTTCTGCTGTGCCGAAGCGCCCCATAATATGGCTACCTGCAAAATGAGCTGTTGATGTATGATTACCTTCCGCATGAGAAGAGAATCCGTTAGCGATAGTCGCAGTTCCTTCTGCATGTGCTGCTTCGCCTAAAGCGATTGTATGTTTACCTTCCGCATGAGAATAAGATCCGCCTGCTGTCGTTTCACTTCCTTCACTATGGGAACTATGTCCAGTTGCTTTCGTTTTTGATCCTTCTGCATGAGAGAAAGAAGCTTTTGCGTGTGTAAGAAGCCCTTCTGCATGTGAAGCTGTACCCTCTGCATGAGAGTGAAGCCCCTCTGCATATGCATACCGCCCACCTTTTTTTACTTTTGTATTTTCAGGAGTAGGGGTTTGAATTATGATTGTTTTTTCCGTTTGTATATCATTGGATGGTGCTAATGCTTCTTTTATTTTCTTCACTTGATTGATAATAGCAGCTGGAATTTCTGCTTCCGCTTTTTTATTTATTGCTACAGGTATATTTTCTTCTATATTTTTCTCTGTTTGCTCAGAGGGCACGATCTGTTCATTATGAGTAGAGAGAGGTTTATTTTTTTGCTGCATCTTTGTTTTTCTATTATCAATTATGCGGCTCATTACAGCATTTTCTAAAGAGACATATTTTGGTCTGGCTTTGTTTTTTGGGGATGCCTCTTGTCCTTCCAGTTCTTCTAAAGCTGCAGCTCGGATGCTACACCAGTTGTTAATTCCGTACATGGGCAGATAAAAAGGCGGGCATTTTCTTTTTTGTTTAGAAGATTTTTTCTTCATTCTGTCACCTCCTGCGACAGTATATGCCGTGTAATTAAAAAAAGATGCACTTTATTGCATCTTTTTTTAATTACTTTACCTAGTTTTTATATGAGAGCGGCCTAAATGATATGGTAATCTCTCGTAAGTTATGAAATTGGGCGAAACTTCTCTGGGACAAAAGGTAGGGAGGAAGGGACGGAAACAGTCTCCATTTCGGGATAACGTAATCCAGTTAAACTCCCGCCAAATACAGCACCAGTGTCAATATTAATTGTATGATTTACAAAGCGAGGTTCTTTTACAGGTGTATGTCCATATATAATCCAAGCTTTTCCTTTATATTCCTTCGCCCAGTCGCGACGGACAGGGGAGCCGTCAGCATGTTTCTCTCCTGTAATATCGCCATATAATACAAAGGTTTGTACTTTTTTATCTTGTCTTCCTATGTAATCTTGCCGAATTCCGGCGTGACATACAATTAACCTTTTTTCATCGAGTACGTGATATAAAGGAGATTGTTCATAAAGTGTGATGAATTTTTCTTTTATAATATTTTGTTTATGAGAAGGCAGTGCTTCATATTCGGCAACAGTTGTTTCGAGTCCATGAGCGATTGTTACATTACGCCCAAGGAAAAATCGGTATAGTTTATTACAGTGATTTCCCGGAGCGTAATAAGCTACTTTTTTATTTATGACAAGTTCCCATACAATTTCAATCATACGTAATGAATGAGGGCCGCGATCTGTAATATCACCAACAAATGCAAGCTTACGTTGATCAGGGTGAATCGGCAGGTCACGATTCCACTTATATCCGAGTTTCGTCGTTAATTCTTGAAACTCTTGGAAGCATCCATGAATATCCCCTATAATGTCATATTTCATATTTAAACCTCCATCATATTTTCCATTAGTATATCTAAAAAAGGATAGAGATAAAAATATATCGTTTTTTACTTTATTTAAACATAAAGAATTTTGTCCTTGAGCGAACGTTTAAAACAAATCCAATCGCTATCATGTATGTGAGTAAGGAACTTCCTCCGTAGCTCATAAGGGGTAGTGTGATTCCTGTAATCGGGAGTAACCCGATGGTCATCCCGATATTTTGAAATACTTGAAAAGTAAACATTCCGATTGTACCAGCGCAGATGTAACTACCAAAAGGATCATTACTTTCTAAAGCGATATGAATCATGCGGAAAATAAGTAGGAAAAAAAGTGCAATAATGACACTTGCACCTAAAAAGCCGAATTGCTCAGCGACATTAGTGAAAATAAAATCTGTATGTGGTTCTGGAAAGTATACTTGTCCATTTTCCCAACCTTTTCCTTGCATTTCTCCTGATCCAGTAGCTAAGAAAGCTTGTCTTAATTGATAGCCTTGCGCATCATATTTGTATGGAGCTAACCAGCCGTAAAAGCGATTTAGTTGATATTCTTGTAAAATGTGTGCTTTAAAGAATTTTGTATGAGTAAAAAAAATATAAGTTAATGTAAAGCTGGCTGCAAAAATGCCAGAAACTAATCCGAAAATAAAACGCCAACGTATACCAGAAACTAATATCATTGCTGCGAGCATAGCTGAAATTACCATCGTGTTTCCTAAATCAGGTTCCTTTGCAATAAATAGCAGGGGTGGTAAACTTGTTGCACAGATTTTTCCGAGTAATAAAAAATCGTCGTGTATTGTTCGAAAAAAATATTTCTCATTGTGATTTGCTATAATTCGTCCGGTGACGAGAATTAAAAACAATTTCATAATTTCAGAAGGCTGGAAATTTCCGATGCCTGGGAGCCTGTACCAAGCGGTAGCACCTTTAATTGTAACGGCACCTGGTACTTGAAGTTCTAGTCCAATGAGTAGTACCAGTGCAAAGCTATATAAATACCAAGCAATTTTTTGATAACGATCGAAATCAATAATCATAATGACACCAATTGCTATAAATCCAATGAAGTACCATTGAATTTGCTTTAATACAAAATTTACGCTTTGTAAAAATGGTGGTAAAGAAGCTTGTGCACTTGCAATTGCAAAGCAACTAACAGTCCCAATGGCAAATAAGATGAATAGTAATACGTAGTCTATTTGATATTGAGAATTTGGATCTTTCAATGTATGTATTCCTTTCTATCGCCTAGTAAGTATATGGATCATGTCATGATAAAAATAATATACAAGCAGACTATGGATACATTTATTCCACTATTTGTGGGAAGTCATACATCACGAGGAAGGAATAGCACCTCCCTTGTGATAGACTATATTGCACGGAGCTCTTTTGTAATGATATTTAAACAATAGGAAAGACGTGTATGTGTATTTATATCTGGAATGAGGTTTGGAAATAGATTGTAAAATTTGACCGCATTTTTATACCATCCGTAAGCTCGTATCAACCCCTTTTTATAATATTTGGCGTCTTGCAAGAAACCATACTTTTTCGAGGTTAAAACGAGCTGAGAAAAATCTTCGCAGCCTTCAAGGAATTTATGATGTACTTGCTGTCCAGTATGAAGGCGGAATGAACTTAAAGGTTCAGTGATATACATCGCATCACCTTTTGAAAGTAAATTGATCCAAGAGGCCATATCAACACTACAACCATATTTTCTACCATGTAAAGTGCCGAAAGGTTCTGTTAATAGGCTTTTTCTAAAGAGTACGATTGTAGGCTCACCGATAATATTTTGGCCCGTTATAAGCATACGGTTTCCAAAATCTTTCCCATTTAGTAGCGTATCTTCATCATATAATTTTTTCATGGAGGGATGTTGTTCAATTATATCTCCATTATCATTAATCCAAGTGCGATAGGATGTGATAAGTGCGAGATTTTTATTTAAGTCTTGTTGGAAATGAAACATCATTTTTTTAATTTTATTATTATAAAATATATCATCGTCCATTAAGAAATTTATGTACTCTCCATTTGACCGTTCTAAGAGCATAAGGGCGTTATTAAATTGTCCAAGAGTAGAGCTATTTCGAATGTACGTTATATGTTTATGCTTATGTAAATAATGTCTGTATATTAGTTTTTCTGTTTCATTATTTGTACTATCGTCTCCTACAATAATTTCGATATTTGAATACGTTTGTGCTAATGCGCTTTCTAGAGCAATTTTAAAATAATGTGGTCGATTATAGGTGGGAATAAGTATGGAAACGAGAGGCAGATTCTTTATATTATTCATATACAACTACCTTTCAGAAATTTTTTGTGTAAGAATAATATCTTGATAACTTGTGTGTTCCGTTCTGCTACACCATGAACCATAGTGGGGGGGAGTCTGTACTTCTAGTCCATACTTATTTAATAGGGTACGAACATCTTCCTCAGGATAGGCGACTGCGAAATTCGGGATGTCTTTATTTAGAACATAACAATTGTCAATTTGATGATAAAAACCTAACGTACTTAATCCTGCATTTAAGTAATAGGAAGAGTCAGGATTAATTAAAAAGAAAGTAATAAAACATCTCCCATCTTTTTTCAGGACTCGTGAAATTTCACATACGTAATGTTCTAATTCTTTCGGAAGGAGATGGGTAAATACAGACGTTAAAAAAATAAAATCGAACGATTCATCTTCATATGGAAACTTATATTGGGAAGCATCTTCTTTTCCTTCGGGGTTATAGAATTGATTATATATATCGACATGTTCAAAATGAAAATTGTTACGGCGTGTAGAAATGTTATTTTTGCACCATGTAATTCCCGCATTGAATAAGTCAAATCCATAATAAGTACCATCACCGCTTAAATAATCCATTAATGGAACCGCCATTCGGCCGATACCGCAGCCTACATCTAACACTGTTTCATTTGATTTTAAGTTGCCAATTTCAATAAAATACTGCATAAACTCTTTTCCAACTTCTTCAAAGTTACCACCTACATATTGAACGAGTTCTGGTGGTGGAATTAATGTGATTTTTTTCTCGTTTTCGTTCATACATTCACTCCGTCCTTGTAGTAAAGTAGGGGATTTCTATTGTATATATAAGTTAATCATTTATAGTGAGGGGAACTTTACACAATTAGTTTTTATGAATAAGTAGTGTAATAGGACCCCTCAAAAAATAAAGTTATATTCTATTCTTTTCGCCAATAAATACCGAAATCATCAATTTTCGTAATAGGAGCTTGTAAGTTTCTTTCCTTTCTGAAATCAGTTACAGCCTCTGCACATGTTACCAATCCGTAATCATCAATAATAATATAGCCACCTGTTGAAACTTTATCGTATAAGTTTACAAGACTGTCCATCGTTGATTCGTACATATCACCATCAAGGCGAGCAATTGCAATTTTTTCTACCGGTGCTGAAGGTAATGTATCTTTAAACCAACCCTTTAAAAATTTCACCTGATCATTTAATAAATCGTATTTTCTAAAGTTTTCTTGTACTGTTTCTAAAGAAACTCGTAAGTAATCGAATGTGTGCAAATAATCACCGTAATCTTTCGGATATTGTTCTAAGTTAGGTGCGGGCAGACCTTCAAACGAATCGGCAACCCATACAGTACGATCCTTAATGTTGTTTGCTTGTAAAAACCCATTCATAAAAATGCATGATCCTCCGCGCCATACACCAGTTTCAATAAAATCGCCTTCTATATTTTCCCTGACTACAGTTTCCATAGCCTCTTGTAATTGATTCATACGTTTTCGACCAACCATACTGTGTGCAGCTCTTGGCCAATCCTTGCCACCTTGACGCTCATTGTTTGAAACGTTAGGATTAACGATTTTTAAATTGTGATTTTCTACATACTGCTTAAGAAATAAAGGAAGTGGAACAGTAACTGGTTCATATGATAGTTCTTTAGATATATGTAACGAAGCAGGTAAGTATGGTTCGTATTCTAACCATATTTCAAATAAAATTGTTTTCTTTAATAACTCAAGATAAAGCTGGACAGCCGATTTATTTTCCATATAATTGCCTCCTGAAGAATGTCATACAACATTATGACTATGTAGAAAAGAAGGATTTAATGATTGAATTTACCAATGAAAAAGCAGTAAAACTGATATCAGTTTTACTGCTAAGTAAAAAATTAAGCGATTTTTTCAATAATAATAGATGCACTCGTACCAAGAGCTAATGATAGTCCAAGTCCTGTAACAATTACTTCAACTAATGATGGAGTTGTCGTAATTTGCGTAATTGCTTGAACAACGATAGGTGCTCCAACTGAGATTAAAGTCGTTCCAGTACCAGGTACAGGTACCCCGTTTACTTGGATTGTAAGGCCTCCTAATAGACTTACTGCTGCAGTATATACGATAACAGTAATTTTATAGAATCCAGTTTCACTAATTACGAAAGTATCGGCATCTAATTGAGAAATTGCTGTACCAAACTGAGATCCAACAGTATTAAATGGTAGTGGATCATTAATTCCAAGATCTAAAGAAATCCCAGCGGAGTTAAATGCATACAATCCTGCTGGAAGTCCTAATCCAGAAGGTCCAGTCGGTCCAGTCGGTCCAGTCGGCCCAGTAGGCCCGGTAGGTCCAGTAGCACCAGTGCCTCCAGTAGCGCCGGTCGGTCCAGTAGCACCAGTGTCGCCAGTCGGCCCAGTCGGTCCGGTAGGAAGGGTAAACGGTGGTATTGGTGGTAATGTTGGTCCTACAAGATTAGGGTCAAATGCACTAGCTGATAAAGATTCATCGGGATTCAATCCATCTGAATAATTATTATTTGACATAAATTCACCTCCATAAAGCGTTCATTATATAGTAGATGCAAAACCGGAAGAAAATGACACGGACATTTGAATTATTGAAAAGAAATCTTAAACTGCTTGTGCAAGTTAAAAAAGTGGAAAGTTTATTGTATGTATAACATATGATTGATTTGGAAGAGGGTGATTATGTTGAACAAGCAAGGAATTACAATTAGTTTATGTATGATTGTTCGAGATGAGGAAGATACAATAGGTCGATGTTTAGATGCAGTCGAAAAAATTGTTGATGAAATTATTATAGTTGATACAGGTTCCATTGATCGAACGAAAGAAATTGTAGCTCAATATACCTCTAACATATATGACTTTCCATGGATTAATGATTTTGCGGCAGCAAGAAATTTTTCTTTTTCAAAAGCAACGCAAGAGTATATATTGTGGCTAGATGCAGATGATGTGTTATTAGAAGATGCTCAAGAAGCATTGAAACTCTTAAAAAGAGAATTAGATCCTAAAATTGATGCTGTTTCGATGCCTTATCATCTTGCAATGGATTCTAACGGGAAACCTTTATATTGTACAAAAAGAAATCGACTTGTAAAGCGTGAAAAACAATTTCAATGGTTTGGAAAGGTTCATGAGTATTTAGCTATTTCTGGTGAGACTTTTAGTAGTAATGTTGCTATTACACATAAAAAAGAAAAAAAGGTAACAAATCGTAATTTGAAAATTTTTCAAGATGCTGTAGCAGCTGGAGAAGAATTGAGTCCGAGAGATTTATTTTATTACGCGAATGAATCTATGGATAACCAAAAATATGATGATGCAGTTATTCTATATGAAACATTCCTTAATCAAGACGAAGGATGGTATGAAGAGAAAATTTATGCATGTGGTAAGTTAGGAGATTGCTATGCAAAGCTTGGATTATGGGAAAAGGCAGTTGAATCTTGCGTGAAGTCGTTTCGATATGATGTTCCTAGAGGAGAGAATTGTACAAGAATAGGATATATATATATGGAACAACAAAAATATAACGAAGCGATATTTTGGTTTAAACTTGCAACGGAAGTACCAATGGTGACGGAGAGTCCGTTTCATAGTCCAGCGAGCTACACATGGCTTCCCTATTTACAAATGTGTATTTGTTATAGCAAGTTAGGAGAGCAAGATAAAGCTTATTATTACAACGAATTAGCAGCTGCTTATGTTCCGAATAATGCTGCAATTGAATATAACCGCAAATATTTTCGGGGTGTTTTTGATAAACAATATAAATCGTTATAGGTTGTTTTTTTTTTAGAAATGGCTTATCACGATTCTAACTCTAATAGATTGGCTATATAGTAAAGTATCGGTGTAATGGTTACATTTATAGACTTCATATGAAGTTTATATTTCAAATTCAATTTACATAAGGAGTGTGTGAAATGAATCCCCAAAAAAATTCTTTATATGAAGAAAAGTCTGTGCATTATTATAATGCAGTGAATCCGAATTTATTAAAGCATATAAAAAAGGAATGGAAAGAAGTTCTTGATATTGGTTGCTCGAGTGGTGCATTGGGAGCGGCTATTAAAGAAAATGGAACACGTGTATCAGGAATCGAGGCATTCCCAGAGGCAGCAGAAAAAGCAAAAGACAAACTAGATCATATTGTTTTAGGCGATATAGAAACAATGGATATGCCATATGAGAAGGAGCAATTTGATTGCGTCATATTTGGGGATGTATTAGAGCATTTATTTGATCCGTGGGCTGTAATAGAAAAAGTAAAGCCGTATATAAAAGAAAATGGTGTGATTTTAGCAAGTATACCAAACGTTGCTCACATTTCAGTATTAGCTCCCTTACTTGCTGGAAATTGGACGTATACAGAATATGGCTTATTAGATAAAACGCATATTCGTTTCTTTACATTTAATGAAATGCTCCGAATGTTTTTAAAAGCAGGATATTCGATTAGTAAAGTAGATCGTGTATATATTGATCATAAAATGTATGAACCATTAATTGAGGAGTTATATGGAATTTGTAAAAAATATCGTCTTGGAAGTGGCTTCATGGCTGAGACGGTCGTATTTCAGTATATTATTGAAGCAGAAAAATCACAGTTATGAGTGCTGCTGAAAAAACAATATTATTTGTTACGTGTATAAATGATCGGAAAATGTATGCACAGTGCGTGCGGCATATATTGAGATTGGCAGTGCCTCCAGGATATATTGTACAATTTATGCCAATTCGGAATGCGAAAAGTATGACGAGCGGATATAATCAAGCGATTTCGCATCCAGCGAAATATAAAATATATATACATCAAGATGTTTTCATTATGAATGTGGCATTTTTATATGGATTACTTCAATTATTTAACGAACATGAACATCTTGGAATGATTGGAATGATTGGAGCCCAATATGTTCCTCCAAATGGAACATGGAATGTAGGAAGAGGAGTTGTTGGGAAAGTAATTGGTTATATGAATGATTTATTTTATATGGCAAGTCAAGAAAAGCCGTACCATGAGTCAAAAACATTTATGCCAGTTGAATGTATTGACGGTTTATTAATGGCAACGCAATACGATATTCCGTGGCGAGAAGACTTGTTTGATGGATTTGACTTTTATGATGTATCTCAATCATTTGAATTTAGAAAAGCTGGCTATACAGTTGGGGTTCCTGTACAGCGTGATGCGTGGTGCATTCATTATCATATTGATGTGAATATGACCAACTATGAAAAGTATAGAAAGATATTTGTGGAGCACTATATGTCAGATGTAAATCAAGACGAATAGAGGGGCTACAAGATGAAGGATCATACAATATTAGTCGTTGTTTGTATAAATAATGAAGAGCTATTTGAACAATGCGAGAGACAAATAAGAAACCTTTTTGTTCCCCCTGGTTATGTCGTACAAATTTTTCCGATACGAGATGCGAAAAGTATGGCAAGTGCATATAACCGAGCGCTTTCATATCCCGCGAAGTATAAGGTTTATATACATCAAGATACTTATCTTATTAATCGAGAGATGTTTTATACACTCATTTCTCTTTTTAAAGATAACGAAAAACTTGGTTTAATTGGCGTAGCTGGTGCTCAGTTTTTACCGAGTAACGGTATATGGTGGGAAGGGAAAAATTTAGTAGGGAAAGTGATTGAGTACAGAAGACAAAATTATCAATTGCTAAATTTAGATCAGCTGTTTTATGGGAATCAATCATTTATGTCAGTTCAAGCAATTGATGGATTATTAATGGCCACACAGTATGATATCCCGTGGCGAGAAGACTTATTTCAAGGATTCCACTTTTATGATGTGTCGCAGTCTTTAGAGTTTCAAAAGGCAGGTTATTTAATTGGTATCCCTAATCAAGCAAATTTATGGTGTATTCACTACAACGGGGATGAGTTTGATGCGGATACATATGAGAAGGATCGAAAAGTGTTTGTAGAACATTACAAAGATATACTATCTCCATCATAAGGGAGAGATGCAGGGTGAAAGGAATTATTTTAGCAGGTGGAACTGGATCGAGGTTATATCCAATAACGAAAGTAACGAATAAACATTTGCTTCCTGTTGGACGATATCCAATGATTTACCATGCGGTATATAAGCTGAAACAATGCGATATTACAGATATTATGATTATTACAGGGAAAGAGCATATGGGGGATGTTGTTAGTTTCTTAGGAAGCGGTCAAGAGTTTGGCGTGTCCTTTACGTATCGTGTGCAAGATAAGGCAGGGGGAATTGCACAAGCATTAGGGCTTTGTGAGGATTTTGTCGGGAAAGATCGTATGGTAGTTATATTAGGAGATAATATTTTTTCAGATGACATTCGTCCGTACGTTGAAGAGTTTGCAAATCAAAAAGAAGGTGCGAAAGTACTGCTGCAATCTGTAGATGATCCGGAGAGATTTGGCGTGGCGCATATTCAAAACCGAAAAATAATTGAAATTGAAGAAAAGCCGAAAGAGCCGAAAAGTTCCTATGCAGTTACAGGAATTTATTTGTATGATCCGAAAGTCTTTTCTTATATAAAAGAATTAAAACCTTCCGCAAGGGGAGAACTTGAAATTACAGATATCAATAATTGGTATTTAAAGCGAGGGGTACTTACTTATAATGAAATGAGTGGTTGGTGGACTGATGCGGGAACTCATGTTTCCCTTCAAAGGGCGAATACATTAGCGCGGGATATAAACTTTGGTAAACAGTTTAACGGAGAATAGGTGAGAATATGAAAGTTATAGAAACAAATTTTACCGACGCAAAATTGTTGGAACCAAGGCTATTTGGAGATGAGCGTGGCTTTTTTACTGAAAGTTATAATAAGAAGGTGCTAGAAACATTAGGGGTTACGTATTCATTTGTACAGGATAATGTTTCGTATTCAGCGGAAGCGGGAACGATTCGCGGATTACACTTTCAAAAAAATCCGAAAGCACAAACGAAACTTATTCAAGTTATGCAAGGGGCAATCTATGATGTTATCGTTGATTTACGAAAAGATTCACCAACGTTTAAACAGTGGAGAGGATATATTTTAAGTGCGGATAATCATCGGCAATTATTAGTGCCAAAAGGATTTGCACATGGTTTTTGTACACTTGTCGCGCATACGATTGTTATGTATAAAGTAGATGAGTATTATAGTGCCGATCATGACTCAGGGGTAATTTGGGACGATAAAGAATTAGCAATTCCATGGCCGGTAACAAGTCCTATTTTGTCTGATAAAGATCGAATATTACCGTTACTTCAGGAATATGAAGATAGCTTTTGAGTAGGAGAGTTGTTTATGAATATATTAGTAACAGGTGGGGCCGGATTTATTGGAAGTAATTTTATTCATTACATGTTACAAAGCTATGAAACATATAAAATTATTAATTTTGATGCATTAACATATAGTGGAAACTTAAATAATGTAAAGTCTATTCAAGATCATCCGAATTACTATTTTGTAAAAGGGGAAATTCAAAATGGAGAGCTGCTGGAATATGTTGTTAAGGAACGTGACGTGCAAGTAATTGTAAATTTCGCGGCTGAATCACATGTGGACCGTAGTATTGAGAATCCGATTCCTTTTTATGATACAAATGTAATTGGGACAGTCACCTTATTAGAATTAGTAAAAAAATATCCACATATTAAACTCGTGCAAGTATCAACAGATGAGGTGTACGGCTCGTTAGGTAAGATAGGTAGATTTACCGAGGAAACCCCGTTAGCTCCAAATAGTCCATATTCTTCAAGCAAAGCGGGCGCCGACATGATAGCTTTATCTTATTATAAAACATATCAATTACCAGTTATAGTAACGCGTTGCTCCAATAACTATGGGCCGTATCAATATCCTGAAAAATTAATTCCGTTAATGATTACGAATGCGCTGGAAGGAAAAAAATTACCGTTATATGGTGATGGATTAAATGTAAGAGATTGGTTACATGTAACGGATCATTGTAGTGCGATTGACGTCGTTCTGCATGAGGGGCGTATAGGAGAAGTATATAATATAGGTGGAAATAATGAAAAAACAAATATAGATGTTGTGGAACAAATCATCTCTCTCTTAGGAAAAACGAAAAAAGATATTGAATATGTGACAGACCGTTTAGGACACGATCGTCGTTATGCGATTGATGCAGAGAAAATGAAGAATGAATTTGATTGGGAACCGAAGTATACGTTTGAGCAAGGATTACAAGAAACAGTGCAATGGTATGAGAAGAATAAGGAATGGTGGAAACCATTAAAACAGTAAGGGGCATATAAATGAAAGAACGGATTATCATAACAGGAGCAAATGGTCAATTGGGAAAGCAACTACAAGAAGAGTTAAATCCTGAAGAATATGACATATATCCATTTGATAAAAAGTTACTAGATATAACAAATATATCCCGAATGCAGCAAGTGGTACAAGAAATAAGGCCACACATAATTATTCATTGTGCAGCGTATACGAAGGTTGATCATGCTGAGAAAGAACAAGATCTCGCTTATGTAATAAATGCAATAGGAGCTCGAAATGTAGCGGTTGCTTCACAATTAGTAGGGGCGAAATTAGTTTATATTAGTACTGATTATGTATTTCAGGGCGACAGACCGGAGGGGTACGGTGAATTTCATAATCCAGCGCCGATAAATATATACGGAGCTTCTAAGTATGCGGGAGAGCAGTTCGTCAAAGAGCTACATAATAAATACTTTATCGTTCGTACATCGTGGCTATATGGTAAGTATGGGAATAATTTTGTGAAAACGATGATGAGATTAGGTAAAGAAAGAGAAGAAGTATCTGTTGTAGCGGATCAAATCGGTTCTCCTACTTATGTGACAGATTTAAATGTGATGATTAATAAGCTCATTCATACTTCTTTATACGGTACGTATCATGTATCAAATAGAGGCTCGTGTTCTTGGTTTGAATTTGCAAAGAAAATATTTTCGAATGCAAATATGAAAGTGAATGTATTACCAGTTTCAACTGAAGAATTTGGAGCAGCGGCAGCGAGACCGAAATATTCTGTTTTTCAACATAACATGCTACGATTAAATGGTTTTTCACAAATGCCTTCTTGGGAAGAAGGATTAGAGCGGTTTTTTATAGAAACAAAAAGTCATTAACAAAATTTAAGTTAATGACTTTTTTGTTTGCCTTTAAGAGGTTTTATGGTATTATAATTATAGTATCAGGTACTAATAACAAGTATAAGTATTTCTGGGAGGATATATCATGGAACTATTACAAGGGAAAACATTTGTTGTTATGGGCGTTGCGAACCAAAGAAGTATTGCATGGGGAATCGCTCGCTCTTTGCATAATGCAGGTGCAAAATTAATCTTCACATATGCAGGAGAACGTTTAGAGAGAAACGTTCGTGAATTAGCGGACACATTAGAAGGACAAGAATCACTTGTATTACCTTGTGATGTAACAAATGATGAAGAACTTACAGCTTGCTTTGAAACAATCAAGCAAGAGGTTGGTACAATTCACGGTGTTGCACACTGTATTGCTTTTGCAAATCGTGATGATTTAAAAGGTGAATTTGTAGATACTTCTCGCGATGGATTTTTACTTGCACAAAATATTAGTGCATTCTCTTTAACAGCTGTAGCAAGAGAAGCGAAGAAAGTAATGACAGAGGGCGGAAATATTTTAACGTTAACATACCTTGGCGGCGAGCGCGTTGTGAAAAACTATAACGTTATGGGTGTTGCGAAAGCTTCATTAGAAGCGAGCGTGAAATATTTAGCTAACGATTTAGGCCAACACGGCATTCGCGTTAACGCTATTTCTGCAGGACCAATTCGTACGTTATCTGCAAAAGGTGTAGGCGACTTTAACTCAATCTTAAGAGAAATTGAGGAGCGCGCACCACTCCGTCGTACAACAACTCCAGAAGAAGTTGGGGATACAGCAGTATTCTTATTCAGTGATTTAGCACGCGGCGTAACAGGAGAAAACATTCACGTTGATTCAGGATATCATATCCTAGGATAAATATAATATTCATTTTTAAAGGACAATCTCTATATGTTGAGATTGTCCTTTTTATTTGTTCTTAGAAAGAACGATTTTTAACGAAAGTTCTTACCACGTTATGAATATAACTATAATAGTACACGATTTATTCAGTTACGTATGGAAGTGGGAGGGACGAGTGTGAAGAATAAAAATAAAAGTTCAACAGTTGGAAAACCGTTGTTATATATTGCGCAAGTAAGTTTGGAACTTGCTGCACCGAAAATAAAAAGGATTATCTTAACAAACTTTGAAAATGAGGATCGCAGAGAAGAAAGTAATAGAAATGAAAATGAAAATGCTGTAAGTAGTGCTGTGGAAGAGGTAATAGAACAGCAAGAACAACAAGAGCAGCAAATAGAAGAAATAGAAGAAGAGGAACAAGTACAAGAGCAGCAAGAACAGCAAGAGCCAGTGAGAACAGTCCCGTATAATAAATCATTTAAGGATATGAATAATGAAGAGAAAATTCATTTTTTATTAAACCGCCCTCATTATATTCCGAAAGTAAGGTGCAGAATAAAAACGGCTACCGTTTCTTATATTGGATCGATCATCTCGTATCGTAATGGAATTGTAGCTATTATGCCACCAAATAGTATGAGAGATATTAGGTTATCTATAGAAGACATCAAATCGATTGATATGGCCGGCTTTTAAATATGTAAAGGTGGTAGAAATCTTCTACCACCCTAATAGTTTTTTTAGTTTACTTCACTTATTAGATAGAAACGTCGCGTAAGCATTGAATCGCACAGAAACAGCTTAAATCAACAGTAAGACAAGTGTTAGTCGATACTAATCTTGCATTTGGTACAGCTAAAAACGTACAAATTGGATCATCACCAGGTGGTACAGGAGAGGTATCACCTAATACTACAGTTAATACACGTAGTACAGCACAGCTATCGTCATCTACACTTTCCACACGGAAAATTGGAGATCGGCAGCTAGAAAGGCTTGCAGTTGGTGCAAATGCTTCAAAAGGTTCTCCAGTTTTTGTGTATAAAATAAAAGGGCGTGTATTTGCTACTGAAGCACTATTGTGTGCGCCTAAAAATGGGATTTCACAACCAGATCCACACGTTGTTGTAGAACAATCTTGTAATTCATTGATGAATTTTACAACGTCAACTACACAATGAGAAGAGCCATGGTGTTTATTTTCGTTACAACTCATTAATGTCACTCCTTATCTTCTTGTTTGTATTTACATTAATAAGATATTGGAGTCGAGGAGATTTGGTCACAATCTTAAGACCTTTTTTTTTTAAATAGGCGAAAGAAGATAAGGGAAGGTGGAATCATGCTGTTTACAAGTTGGCTTTTATTCTTTATTTTCGCGTTAGCTGCTTTTAGGCTCACCCGTTTAATTGTGTATGATAAAATTACAGCTTTTTTGCGAAGACCGTTTATTGATGAATTAGAGATTACAGAGCCAGATGGAAGTGTATCAACTTTTACAAAAGTAAAAGGGAAAGGGTTAAGAAAGTGGATTGGCGAATTATTAAGTTGTTATTGGTGTACAGGTGTATGGGTTAGTGCTTTTTTATTAGTTTTATATAATTGGATCCCTATCGTTGCAGAGCCGTTACTTGCATTATTAGCTATTGCAGGAGCAGCAGCAATCATTGAAACGATTACAGGATATTTTATGGGAGAATAATATATTTTCATAATACTAGAAAAAGCGGAGTTTAAAAGAATGAGGGAACGGAAATAAAGAGTTGTTCATATAGTAAATAGACAGAATTGACAGTAGAGGAGATGTTTGCTGTGAGCAATAATCCAAGGCAAAATTCATATGACCTGCAGCAATGGTATTACATGCAGCAACAACACCAAGCACAACAACAGGCATATCAAGAACAATTACAACAACAAGGATTTGTGAAGAAAAAGGGATGTAATTGCGGGAAAAAGAAGAACACAATAAAACAATATGAAGAATGAAACACTCATGTTACTGTGAGTGTTTTTTATTATACATATAAAAAGCGGTATTTCAAAGGAGAAATACCGCTTTTTACTAGCTAATTTGTGCAACTGTTAATGCTGCAGCACGGATGTCCACAGTTCCAAGCAGTTCAACTGGTACAATTTGAATTAAGTCACCAGGGTTTAAGTTAATAAGAATAACACCACTGGATACATCTACTTCACCAGTACCAATAACGTTAGATCGAACCGCTGTACCTGATCCAGGAATAATGTTAGCCGGCGTACCTAATGATAAGAAGAAACGACCAGCTTCTGGTGCGGTAGGAACGTTATCAAGACTAATTGTTAATGTATAACTGATTTGATAAATACCAGCTACTTGAATTCGAATGCCATCTCCGACACTTACTGTATTGTTTATTACAGGAACAGTAATATTTGGGTTTGGACTTACGCTAGGTAATAGTAATGGTGTGAATAATGAAGCGAACTGAGGGCCGGAAGCGTTGAAAGCAAAACCGAAGGCAGGTAGTGTACTAGCTGGTTTCGCTTCGCAATCGATTTTAGTAAATTCGCAATCAGAAGAGAACATGTTTTTCACTCCTTTATCTGTTTCTACTTTCAGTTAATGAAAAGGACAGGTTCTATGTTCTAGACAAGTTCCCAATTTTAAGAAAAATACATAATAATACCTTTTAAGCATGGATTGGGTGGCAGAATTTTCTGCCACCCAATCCATGCTTAACTCATTATTTAGTTTTAAATCGTAACATCACGTAAGCATTGAATAGCGCAGAAGCAACTTAAATCAACAGTAAGGCAAGTGTTGGTCGATATTAATCTTGCATTTGGTACAGCTAAAAACGTACAGATTGGATCGTCACCAGGTGGTACAGGAGAAGTATCACCTAATACTACCGTTAATACACGCAATACAGCACAATCATCATCATCTATACTCTCGACACGGAAAATTGGAGATTGGCAGCTAGAAAGGCTTGCAGATGGCGCGAATGCTTCAAATGGTGTTCCGGCTTTTGTGTATAAAATAAAAGGTCGTGTATTTGCTACAGATGCACTATTATGTGCTCCTAAAAATGGAACTTCGCAACCAGATCCGCATGTTGTGGTTGCACATTCTTGTAATTCATGTATAAAACGAACGACATTTGATACACAGTTGAAATCACAATCGTGATGATGATGGTCTTCGTTACAATTGCAGCTCATTATGTTCACTCCTTATCGTGAGTTCTGACATACACTATTACAATATGAACGGGATATGGTTGATATTACGTTAATTCTTATGATAAGAACATGGAATTTATATAGTAGGGATGTACATAATGCAATATAAAAAAAGACATCCTTATTTAGTGGATGTCTTTTCATGTAAATCTTTTCGCGCAGTATATAAAAAACGAGAGATATCTAATTTTTTTCCTCTAAAAAATTGAGGAGAGGAAATGTAAAGTTCTTCTTTCGCACGTGTAATGGCGACATAAAGTAGTCGACGTTCTTCTTCTAAAGCTTCAGAAGTCTCTGTAACACGATCATTGGCATCTTTTAAAGAAGAAGTATGAGGGAGAATACCATCGCTTGCTCCAAGTAAAAAGACGCATGGAAATTCAAGACCTTTTGCGTTATGAATAGACATAAGCGAAACAGCATTTTTTTCCGGCATTGTTTTTAATGCTTCCATTTCTTTTTGACCTTGAATTGCTTCATCAATAAATTGTAAATATGCTGGAATATCGGTGAAACGAGTTGCAGACTCCATTAATTCTTCTAACATTTCTTCTTGTATATCTTTATGCATCGTAAAGGAAGAGCGATCATTACTTTGTAAGTACTCTAAATACTTTCCTTTACCATGAATAATTTCTTTTAATGCTTTTTTCGGTTCTAATTCTTTTATAAATTTAATAAAATCGATACGCTCATTTACCTTTTTCACTTGAAAAGGTTTTAAGCTCGGATTTAATAATAAGAAATGAAGAAGAGAAGGGAAACGGCCCTCACCATATTTCCATTGTTCACGTTCAATAAATGAAATACAATCATCACGGCCAATATACATCGTTGGCAATATATTTGAAAGTGATTCTAGTCGAAACGGTTCAATTACCAGTCTTAAATGATCTAATACAGGCTTAATTAAAGAATGTTCATAAAATGATTGGCTCGCCCCGTGCTTAATAAACGGTATTTTGTGAATGGTAAGCTGATCAAGTAACGAACGGCTTACAGAATGTGTGCGATACAGTAAACAAAAATCTTTAAAATTACGTTCGCCGCTATCTACTTTTTCTTGAATGAGCTGCAAAATTTGATTTGCTTCATCAAGAGTCGTAGCAGGTCTTGCATAAAAAGGTTGTACACCTTCTTCGCGTACAGAATATAGCTCTTTATCAAAACGTTCTTGATTTAGTTTGATAACTTCATTTCCAAGTCCGACGATAAAAGGATTGGATCGATAATTCGTATTCAGTGCGATAATCGTAGTGTTATCAAATTCTTTTGGAAAAGATAAAATAATTTGGTGACTTGCTCCTCGCCAGCCGTATATCGCCTGGTCGTCATCACCTGCGATAAATAAATTATTTCTTGGCGTGGCTAACAATTTTACAATTTCATATTGTGCATACGATGTATCTTGGAACTCATCTACTTCAATATAGTGGAAACGTTGTTGTAATTGGGTAAGCAAAGGAGCGTTGTTTTCTAACATATAATATGTTTCTAATAAGATGTCATCGAAATCAATATAATTATATCGTTGTTTCACTTCTTCAAAACGCTCGTATACTTCTTTAAATTCTTGCTCAACGGGTGTTTTTGCTTTTACATCTTTCGGACGATTCAATTTGTTTTTCTCAAGTGAAATCATAGCGAGCATCGTTTCAGCATCATAATCGTCTTTTAAGCGTAACTCTTTTAAAATTTTCTTTATCATAATTTGCTTATGTTTTTCGTTTGCTAAAATTTGCTGATTATATCCTTGACTACGAAGCAATTTTAAAAAGACAGAGTGGAATGTACCAGCAACAACGTAGCTACTTGCTGCACGATTCATACCTGGTAAATTTGCTACACGGTTTCGGATTTCTTCAGCTGCTTTTTGTGTAAATGTAAGCAATAAAATATTGCGCGGATGAACTTGTTTTACATTTACTAAATAACCTACTCGAGTTGTTAAAACAGACGTTTTCCCGCTTCCAGCACCAGCTAATGTAAGGACAGGACCTTCTGTCGTTCGCACGGCTTCTAATTGTTTTTCATTTAAAAATACATTTTGTTGCTCGAGAGCGCGGAAATACGCTGCATCTGCATCTTCTTCCATAATTAAATGGGTAGATGTTTTCGGAATATGATATGTTGCGCGCGGAATATCAGCGTGCGTTAATGATTTTTGTGAAAATTTTTCTTGTGTCATATATTCACCTTCAAAACTATAGCATCAACATTTAACTTTAGCGGAAGAAAAAGAAAATAGCAATGTAAAAAACAGGAGGGGATACCTCCTGTTTTCAAATTACAATTCTTTTATCATAACGATGTGAGGAATATTTGCTTCCATGAATACATTAGAATTCGTTACATATCCAAGTTTCTTATAGAAATCTTCAGCATGTGTTTGGGCGTGCAGCTTTAATTTTGGTAGCGAGTTTTCCTTCGCATACGCTTCAAGTGCATCCATAACAATTTTTCCAATCCCTTTTTTACGATGGGAAGCTAGTACGCAAATACGTTCCATTTTTCCTATTCCATCCAGTATGCGAAAACGACCAGCACCAACTGGAACATCATTATCATATATAACAACGTGTGTTGAAGTTTCTTCAAATTCATCATACTCTTCTTCAGCAGAAACTTGTTGTTCATTCACAAATACTTGCTTACGTACAGAGAATGCGTCTCTTAGTTGTTTGTCCGTTTGTACGATTTGTGCGTGCAAATTAGTTGTGCCCCTTTCCAAGGTGGAATGTTTCGTGTACAGTCCATGTTCCATTTTCTAATTGATATAGAAGATGGAAGCGATCAATTGGTTGTTCATAATAGAAATCTTTCATACGTAATCGACCTAATACATCAGCATGCTCTGCATCTGATAAGCCTTGTCCGATTGTTAAATGGGGTACGAAAGCGTATTCGCGTTCTTGCGTAAAGAATTCACTATGCATCTCCTCATTTAAGAAAGTGAGTTCAGGTGTTTTTTCTACTTTAAAATAAAGAACATTATTAACAGGTGCGAATGAACCAACTTTTCCAACATGAAGGGTGAAAGGGTTCGTTTTACTTGCGATTGTATGTAACTCGTTTACAATCGATTCTAGTTGATCATCTTGCGTCTCAAAGGGTGTTTTCAATGTAATATGTGGCGGAACTAATGCGTAGTGTGGATCATAACGTTTACGCAATCCGTTCGCTTTATCTTGAATCATTTTAGATGGAAAAATTACAATGCCTAATTTCATGTTCCAATTCCTCCCTTTGTAAGTCTAGTTAGATTTTGAGAAAAACAAATCTCTCTATCTATTATATCAAATTATTCTGAATACTGCTCTCTATTATTTCATTGATAGAATATGAGAGAAAGCTTTCGGTAAATCAGTTTGCCAATATTTCCACGTGTGGTTACCTTCAAACTCCTCGTAATGCGTGATGAAATTTCTATCTGTCAGAAGCGTATTGAGCTCACGGTTCGGTTGTACGAAATCAGATACTTGTCCATCCGTGCGCTTTACAGCTGTTTCTTCTGTCCCAATGACGTGATAAAGGTCTAGCGCCTCCGGATTTTTGAAGTCTTTTGCTAAGTTCATCACTGTTTCATCCACAAATGGTGACTGCATAACGACTTTACCGAATGTATGCGGATACATAAGTGCAGTCATGAAGGAAACTGTTCCACCAAGAGAATCACCAATTAACACACGACCTTTTCCCATTTGGTACGTTGGATAATTTTCATCGATATATGGTGCAAGTTCATGAGCAAGGAAACGAATATATGCAGCGTTTTTTACTTCATTTGGGAAATATTTTTCTTTACGATCGTGTACATTTTTATATGGAATACCGACAATAATTGTACGGTCAATTTCTTCAGTTTCACGAAGGCGCTCAATTACACGGTGCGCTTTACCAAGCTGAAAATAATCTCTACCATCTTGTGCAATTACAACTGTATGTTTGTGCAGTGGTGTGTAATTTACTGGTAAGTAAACGAGAAGTGTAACATCTTCCTGAAGTGATGCGCTATAAAATGAAATCTCTTCAATTCTCCCGATTGTTTGATTCATGTAGATCCCCCTAAATAAAAAATTTACTGTGATGATTGTAAGAGCGACGCTTGTAGTGAAAAAGAAAGAAATATCCACTAATAGGTGCCTTCATTTCTATTTTACCATAATGGTAAGAAGAATCTAAAAAATTAGTATTTAAGTTATGAAAGAAAACGGATATAATGAAGTGGGATTTTTGACAGGTGAGAGGGGAGACGGAATTTGAAACAAGAAAGATCAATCGCACTACCATTAGCCATTTCCATTATAGCCATTTCATTCGCAGCAGTTTTTGTAAAGATGTCCTCAGCACCATCTTCCATATTAAGTATGTACCGATTATGGATTATCGTACTTATTATGCTGCCTATTGTTTGGAAAAAACGGGAAGAATTTAGTAAGATTCAAATAAAAGATTGGGGATTTTTAATTGGATCTGGTTTCTTTTTAGCACTTCATTTTCTATTATGGTTTGAATCTTTAAAGCATACGACAGTTGCGAGTTCGACGATTATTTTAGCGCTTCAACCAATCGTATCTTTAGTTGGAGGTTTTTTCTTATTTAAAGAAAGAACTACATACTCAGCTATTGCAACAATGGGAATTGCGATATTAGGCGTAATGTGTATTGGTTGGGGAGATTTAGGGCTAAGTGAACAAGCAATTTATGGAGATATATTATCCTTTTTAAGTGTAATAGCGGTTGTCGGTTATTTATTTATCGGGCAAACGACAGTAAAGAAAGTATCACACTGGATTTACAGCTTTACAGTTTTTGCATTCGCAGGTATTTTTATGGGGATTTATAATATAGTGTTGCAAGTGCCTTTTACAGGTTATACGAAGTGGGACTGGACCGTTTTTCTTTTACTTGCGGTTGTCCCGACGGTGTCACACGTCATTAATAATTGGTTATTAAACTACGTAAATGCAACAACAATTTCAATGAGTATTTTGGGAGAACCTGTTGGAGCATCTATACTAGCGTTCTTCTTACTCGGTGAAAGACTAAATGTAATGCAAATTATCGGTAGCGTGCTCGTATTGTTTGGTGTATCTGTTTTCTTACTACAGCAACAAAAACGAACAGCAAAAAATGTAGTAAACGAGCCGGCGTATACACAGGAAATATAATGTTAGAGGAGAAAAGAGAAGTTGTAATGCTTCTCTTTTTGTTTTATAGAAATACAGAGGAAGAAGGGGGGAGGAAAATGGAAGAAGTATTAAAGAAGTATATGCGGAACCTTACAACACTAAGTGAAGAGGAGCAGCACATAATCCTCAGTGAATTACAAATTGAAGAATATAAAAAAGGAACAGTGCTCCTAAGGCAAGGAGATGTTCCTTCGAAATGTTATTTTGTATTAAAGGGATGCATTAGGCAATATTGTATAGATGAAACAGGGAAAGAGGTTACATCAAATTTTTATACAGAAGAACAAGCAATCGCAAAGTTTAATCATCATAAACAAGATAAATCATCCCCGCATACGTTAACGTGTTTAGAAGACTGTCTAGTTGTAGTTGGCGACCTGCATAGTGAAAAGGACATGTATAAGAAATATTCACAATTAGAGGAAATGACACGCCAAATGATTGAATACAATTTCGGTGAGGTACAAGAAGAACTTTCATTATTTATTGCATCGACACCAGAAGAGCGCTACAAATCATTATTACAAAAACGACCTCATTTAATCAATCGTGTTCCTCAATATCAATTGGCAAGTTATCTAGGTATTACGCCAGAATCATTAAGCAGAATTAAGAAAAGACTCAAACAGTAGCGTTTTTTCCACCTCTAATCAATAGCCATATACTAAATCCGAGTTCACCTGCAATCATTGGCAATTGGAACAGTGTTTGTAAGATTGAGATCATCGTATCGTATTGTGAAAACATCGTATTCATGACGTGAATTATGATATAACCGATAGACGCGAAGAATAGTAGTATACTAATCCATTTCGGTATATGTTTAGATAGGAGAGCTACATAACCTAAAACGAAAAGATGTAAGCCGAAAATGATTAATCCTATATACCAAATGTACTCGAAGACATTGAGAGACAACATCACATATGTTTCTGAATTCGCAATCGTACTTTTTGAAAGTAGCAATGCTAATATTAGATTAAATATAGCAATTCCAAGTATCGCTGTATACATAAGACGAAGCAAGGCAGCTAGTAATGAGAGGCTAGTATGAATTGGTTTTAGAAAGAAATAAAGAGCCCACGCAGCGACAATATCAGTAATGAAAATGATAATCCAACCGAAGATTTCCGCTTCGAAAAGTGAATGTGAAGTTTGGATATTATGGAATGTCGCGCTCGCATCTTCTTGTATAACGAGATTTCCATGAACAAAACCGTAAGAAAAAAATGCAATGAATGCCATAACAAGAAGAGAAAAGCCAGCAAATAAGGCATACTTTCGTTCAGTCATAATACGTCCTCCTATTCTAATGTTATTTTTATTGTAAAAGGGAAGAGGAGAAGAATCATTGACTTAAATCAAGAGAGGGGAAATTTAATGGAATTTCCATCAAAAAAAGATATATGGTTATATCCGATTTTTTTCGTTGTCATTGGAGCGTGTTTTGCCCCCTTATTTGCAGGGAGAGAGTATTTTCTTTTATTTTTTACAATTCCATTAGCCATATTATTTATTTGGAGTTGGTTTTCGACAAGATATATCGTCGGAGAAGAAACAATTACTATTAAATCAGGTTTCGTTAAAAAGCGCATATTTATCCCGCTTTAATGG